>JAIPBM010000004.1 GCA_021739695.1 Flavobacteriales bacterium
ATGTACTACATATGTTGGCGAAAGCAACATCGTTTGCTACACGATCAACCCAGCACCAGTTGCCACTTGTTCTAAAGTTGACGGTAGCTGCTCAAACAACAATGAAGCATCAGCTTCGGTATCTGTTTCAAGCGGAACTTCTCCATTCACTTATGCTTGGAGCAACGGAGGAACAACAGCTTCCATCAATGGTCTTGCAGCAGGAACCTATTCAGTAATTGTAACAGATGCGAACGGTTGTTCAGACGACTGTTCAGTAACGGTAACAAACACTCCTTGTTGTAATGTGACCAACGGAGGCCAAATTGCTGGCGGAGGTTCCAACTGTGGACCATTCGATCCAGCTGCTATCACATCAGCATCATTGCCAACTGGCGGATTGGGTGACCTTGAATACGTTTGGCTGTGGAACACTCAGAACGTAGTGAACAATGGAAACAGCGGTTGGGTAGAGATTCCAAATAGCAACTCTGCTACTTACGATCCAGGTCTATTGACCGAGACACGCTGCTTCCTACGTTGTGCACGCAGAAGCGGATGTACAACTTATGTTGGAGAAAGCAACATCATCTGTTTTACGGTAAATCCAACGATTGATGCGACCGCATCAGCTACAGATGTTACGTGCGATGGCGATAATTCTCATGAGTGTGAGGCTGTTCATTATCAAAACGGCTCGCATGCAGTATGGATCAATACGTTGCCTGGAACAAGTACCGATTTCAAGTTTGAGAACAATTCTGGAAATCTTGTTGAATACCCAGATGGAACTGCTCGTGTCACTGGTATTGTTTACAACACATCTAATTCAAGCAAGCGTTGGCAAGTAGATGTTTATCTGAATGACAAGAAAGACTGGACGCAGTGGCAAGCTGCTGGAGGTTCTTGGAAAGGAACGTCCTCAATCGTAGGAAACAATTATCAAGACTGGGCTTACTACGAAATGGATGCTTCACAAAGCCGAATGATTGGTCTTGGAACGTATGCAGGAAAAGAACTTAGCCTACAGCGCATGGCTGCAGCTCCTCAATTCCGTGTTCAGGTTGGAACTGCCGCCAATGATAAGAACGCTAACTACGGATTCTCTCTTTGGTTCGATTATTCAGGCGATTATTCAGGTCATGGCGACTTCAACTTCGATCTTCAAAATTGCGCTGATCATCAGTGTAATGGAACCGCTACGGCTTCTGCTACTGGTGGTCAATCGCCTTACACTTATCTTTGGGATAACGGAGCAACCACAGCTTCTGTGGATGGTCTGTGCGCAGGTCAATACTGTGTAACAGTGGTAGATGCCAGCGGATGCGAAGATCAAGCATGTGTAACAGTTGGTGATCGCCCAGTTTGCTGCGATGTGACCGAGCCAGGATCTGTGGCGGGAAGCCAGGAGAACTGTGGTGCTTTTGATCCAGTAGCATTTACCAGCGTTGCACCTGCAACTGGTGGTTCAGGCGATATTCAATACCAATGGTATTCTAAAGAAACCGAAACTTCTTGGACGCCAATTCCGGGTGCGACTTCCGCTAGCTATGATCCAGGTATGACCTCGGTGAATATTCAGTTTAAGAGATGCGCTCGTAGAAGTGGATGTCCTGAATACCAAGTGTGTTCAAACGTTCTGGATATCACGATCTATTCAAACAACATCATCGCAACTTGTAGTCAATCGCCTGCTGCTTGCGCTGGTGCATCAACCGGTTCAGCAAGTGTTGCTGTCCAAGGAGGAACAGCACCTTATACATATTCTTGGAGCAATGGCGGTACAAGTGCTTCCGTAAACGGGTTGGCGGCTGGAACGTATTCTGTGACCGTAACTGATCACAATGGATGTACTGGTAATTGTTCAGTTGTCGTTGGAGAAGCAAACACACTTACTGCTAACTGTACTCCAACTAACGGAACATGCTCAAACAACAATTTAGGTTCTGCCACTGTAACAGCTTCTGGCGGAACTTCTCCTTTTACCTATGTTTGGAGCAACGGTGCGACATCTTCAGCAATCAGCAACCTTACAGCCGGTTCATATTCTGTAACAGTTACGGATGCGAACGGATGCACAGCCACCTGCTCAACTTCAGTAAGCATCACTCCATGTTGCAATGTGACCAACGGAGGTCAAATTGCTGGCGGTGGTTCCAACTGCGGACCATTCGACCCAGCAGCTATCACATCAGCATCCTCGCCAACTGGCGGTCTTGGAGACCTTGAATATGTGTGGTTGTGGAACACACAGAACGTGGTGAACAACGGAAACAGCGGTTGGGTAGAGATTCCAAATAGCAACTCTGCTACTTACGATCCAGGTCTATTGACTGAGACACGCTGCTTCCTGCGTTGTGCACGCAGAAGCGGATGTACAGAATACATTGGAGAAAGCAACATCATCTGCTACACGGTCAACCCAGAACCGGTTGCCACTTGTTCTAAAGTGGATGGTAGCTGTTCAAACAATAACGAGGCTTCAGCCTCAGTATCTGTTTCAGGCGGAACAGCTCCTTTCACTTATGCTTGGAGCAACGGAGGAACAACAGCTTCCATCAATGGTCTTGCTGCAGGAACCTATTCAGCAACTGTGACAGACGCTAACGGATGTTCTGATGATTGTTCAGTAACTGTTTCTGTAACTCCTTGCTGTAACGTTACTGATCCAGGCCAGATAGCTGCAAGTCAAGAGAATTGCGGAGGTTTCGACCCTGAGAGATTTACAAGTGTTTCACTTCCTTCGGGAGGATTAGGCGACCTTGAATACGTATGGTTGGTAAGAACAATTGGAGGCGCTTGGAGTGAGATTCCAAACTCCGATACTCCAGAATACGATGCACCATACACAGATGTGAGCCTACAATACAGAAGATGTGCGCGCAGAAGCGGATGTACTGCTTACATCGGAGAAAGCAACATCTTAACGGTTACCGTTAATCCAGAACCTGTTGCTACTTGTTCTTCAGTAAACGGAACTTGCAACAACAACAATCAAGCTTCCGCTTCGGTGTCAGTTTCAGGCGGAACTTCTCCTTTCACTTATGCTTGGAGCAACGGAGGAACAACAGCTTCCATCAATGGTCTTGCAGCAGGAAGCTATTCAGTAACTGTAACAGATGCTAACGGATGTTCTGATGATTGTTCAGTAACAGTAGCGATCACTCCATGTTGCAATGTGACCAACGGAGGCCAAATTGCTGGCGGAGGTTCCAACTGTGGGCCATTCGACCCAGCTGCGATCACATCAGCATCATTGCCAACTGGCGGTCTTGGAGACCTTGAATACGTTTGGTTGTGGAACGCGAATAACCTACCATTGAACAACGGTCAAAACGGTTGGGTAGAGATTCCAAATAGCAACTCTGCTACTTACGATCCAGGTCTATTGACTGAGACACGCTGCTTCCTACGTTGTGCACGCAGAAGCGGATGTACTACATATGTAGGCGAAAGCAACATCGTTTGCTACACCGTCAACCCAGCACCAGTTGCCACTTGTTCTAAAGTTGACGGTAGCTGCTCAAACAACAATGAAGCATCAGCTTCGGTATCTGTTTCAAGCGGAACTTCTCCATTCTCTTATGCTTGGAGCAACGGAGGAACAACAGCTTCTATCAATGGTCTTGCTGCTGGTTCATATTCCGTAACTGTTACGGATGCTAATGGATGTAGCGCTACATGCTCAACGTCAGTAAGCATCACTCCATGTTGTAATGTGACCAATGGTGGAACCATCGCTGGAGTTCAAGAAAACTGCGGTCCGTTTGACCCAGAGAGAATTACAAGTGTTGCGCCAGCAAATGGTGGACTTGGAGGACTTGAATACGTTTGGTTGTGGAACGCGAATAACCTACCATTGAACAACGGTCAAAACGGTTGGGTTGAAATCCCGAATTCAAACACAGAAACTTACGATCCAGGTTACTTGACCGAAAGCCGTTGCTTCTTGCGTTGTGCACGAAGAAGCGGTTGTACAACTTACGTAGGCGAAAGCAACGTGATCTGTGTAACGGTCAATCCTGACGATATGGTGGCCACTTGTACTGCAATTGATGCAGATTGCAACGGAGCTTCAACAGGAAGCGCTTCTGTTTCTACAACAGGCGGAACTGCACCTTATACCGTTCTTTGGAGTACTGGTGCGACCACTGTCTCAATCAGCAACTTGATGGCAGGAAGCTACAGCGTAACGGTAACTGATGCCAACGGTTGTACAACTACTTGTTCTACAACAGTTAATGAGCCATCTGACCTGACTGCAACCTGCTCTAAGGTTGATGGGTCTTGCTCGAACAACAATCAAGCTTCTGTATCGGTTTCAGCCGCAGGCGGAACCGCACCATATTCTTACGTATGGAGTAATGGAGCTACAGGTTCAAGTATTTCTGGTCTGGCGGCAGGCACATACTCTGTGACAGTAACTGATTCCAAAGGTTGTACTGAGTCTTGTGACAAGACAGTTAATATCACTCCATGCTGCAATGTGACCAATGGCGGAACAATTGCTGGAGTTCAAGAGAACTGCGGACCGTTCGATCCAGCAGCATTTACCAGTACAAGCCTTCCAACAGGAGGCTTAGGCGATTTGGAATATGTTTGGTTATCGAATCCGAATAATGTTCCAATCAACAATGGAAACAATGGTTGGGTAGAAATCCCTAACAGCAACTCAGCTACTTACGATCCAGGAATGGTGACTGCTACTACTTGTTACCTAAGATGTGCACGAAGAAGTGGATGTACAGATTACGTGGGCGAGAGCAACGTAATCTGCGTAACGGTAAATCCAATTCCAGTTGCAACTTGTGTCCCAACAAACGGAACCTGTGCAAACGATAATGTAGCTAGTGCTTCGGTATCTGTCACTGGTGGAACTGCTCCTTACTCATATGCTTGGAGTAACGGTGGAACAACTGCTTCAATCAGCAACTTGGCTGATGGAACGTATTCGGTTACTGTAACTGACGTGAACGGATGTTCTGACGATTGTTCAGTAACCGTTTCTACAATCCCATGTTGTGATGTTACCGATCCAGGAACAGTTGCTGGAAGTCAAGAAGGTTGCGGTCCATTCGATCCAGTAGCTTTCACAAGTATTGCACCAGCAACAGGTGGTTTAGAAAACATCGTTTACCAATGGTATCAGAAAGAAACTGAGACCACTTGGATGCCAATTCCAGGTGCGAACGGTGAGACTTACGATCCAGGAATGATCAGCATCAACTCACAATTCAAGCGATGTGCAAGAAGAGAAGGTTGTCCAGAATTCACATTCTGCTCAGATATTCTTGAGATTGAAATTCACCCAGTTCCACAGGTTAATTGCACAAGCATTAGCGGAAATTGCAGCAACGGAAACGGTGCTTCAGCAACCGTGAATGTTCAGGGCGCAACGAGTCCTTACACCTTTGCTTGGAGCAATGGAGAAACAACTCAGACCATCGGCAACTTGGCCGAAGGAAATTATTCAGTAATCGTTACTGATTACTTCGGTTGCACTGCTGATTGCAATGTAAATGTGACAGTAGCAGGATGTTGCAATGTGACCAACGGAGGTACAATTGCTGGTGTTCAGGAAAATTGCGGTCCATTCGACCCAGCAGCCATCACTTCAGTTGCTCCAGCAACAGGTGGTTTGGGTGATCTTGAATATCTATGGTTGTGGAACAGCCAGAATGTCCCAGTGAACAACGGAAATAACGGTTGGGTAGAAATTCCAAATTCTGACAACGAGACCTACGATCCGGGAATGTTGACAGAAAGCCGATGCTTTATCCGTTGTGCCCGCAGAAGCGGTTGCGATATCTATATCGGAGAAAGCAACGTGATCTGTATAACTGTTAACCCAGTTCCAGTTGCAAATTGTACTCCAACAAACGGAGATTGCAACAACAATAACTCAGCTTCGGCTTCTGTGTCTGTAACTGGCGGAACTTCTCCTTTCAGCTATGCTTGGAGCAATGGAGGAACTACAGCTTCAATCTCTGGTCTTGCGGCCGGAACGTATTCAGTAACTGTAACAGACGCTAACGGATGTACGGACGATTGTTCGGTTACGGTGTCAACGAATCCATGTTGCGATGTAACTGATCCAGGAACGGTTGCTGGTAGCCAAGAAGGTTGCGGTCCATTCGACCCAGTTGCTTTCACAAGCGTTGCACCAGCTGCTGGCGGATTAGGCGGAATTGAATATCAATGGTATCAAAAGGAAACAGAAACAACTTGGACACCGATTCCAGGAGCGACTTCTGAAACCTACGATCCAGGAATGATCAGCATCAATTCTCAGTTTAAGCGTTGTGCCCGAAGAGAAGGATGTCCTGAATTTACATTCTGCTCAGATATACTTGAAATCACCATCAATCCAGTTCCGACAGTAACTTGCACTGAAGTTGACGGTAACTGTAATAATGGAAACCTTGGTTCAGTTTCGGTTTCTGTTCAAGGTGGAACGGGTCCTTACACTTACCTATGGAGCAATAATGAAACGACCGCGTCAATCTCAGGATTGGCTGCTGGAACGTACAGCGTGACTGTTACCGATCAGAATAGTTGTGAGGCAAATTGCAGCAAAATTGTCGAGGTTACTCCTTGCTGTAATGTGACCAGCGGTGGTCAGATTGCAGGAGCGCAAGAAAACTGCGGACCATTCGATCCAGTTGCGTTTACAAGCACAAGCCTTCCAGCTGGAGGTCTTGGAGACCTGGAATATGTATGGTTGACGAACAGCCAAAACGTTCCGTTGAACAACGGAAACAATGGTTGGGTAGAAATTCCAAATAGCAACTCAGCTACTTACGATCCAGGAATGATTACAGAGACAACTTGCTTCATCCGCTGCGCGAGACGAGACGGTTGTACAATTTATCCTGGCGAAAGCAACGTTATCTGCGTTACTATTAACGAAAATCCAGTTGCCTCTTGTTCATCTACAGATAGCGGTTGCAACGGAGCAGGAACTGGAACAGCTTCTGTTTCTGTAACGGGTGGCGAAGCTCCTTACACGTATGCTTGGAGCAATGGCGGAACAACCGCTATCATTTCTGGTCTTACTGCAGGAACGTACAGCGTAACAGTTACAGACGCAAACGGATGTACTGACGATTGCACCGCAACTGTCGGTCAGCCAAGCGGACTGAGCGTTACTTGTTCTGCAACCGATGTTGATTGCAACGGAAACGCTACTGGAACTGCTACTGCAAATCCTACAGGTGGAACACTACCTTATTCTTACGCTTGGAGCAATGGCGGAACAACTGCTAGCATTTCTGGTCTTGCCGCTGGAGCATACGATCTGACAATTACAGATGCCAACGGTTGTACTGCAACATGCTCATCTACCGTATCTGAAAACGATGCGCTTACTGCTGATGCAACCTCTACAAACCCAGTTTGTAACGGTGCTACAACAGGAACTGCAGAGGTTGCTGTTGGCGGTGGCGATGGAGTTTATACTTACGCTTGGAGCAATGGCGAAACAACTGCTTCTGTTAGTGGTCTTGCTGCTGGAGCTTATTCAGTAGTTGTGACAGACGGAAACGGTTGTGAAGAAACGGCTAATGTGAGCATCACTGAACCAAGTGAACTGATTGCAACTTGTACTCCAGTAAACGGAGATTGCAGCAACGGAAATGCAGCTTCTGCTTCTGTAGCAATTGACGGTGGAGTAGAGCCTTACACGGTTCTTTGGAGCACAGGTGCATCTACACTGAGCATCAATAATCTTCAGGCAGGTTCTTACGACCTGACGGTTACAGATGCTAACGGATGCGAGGTAACTTGTACTGCTGTGGTAACTGTGACTCCATGTTGCAACGTGACCGATCCAGGTGAGATTGCGGCAAGTCAGGATAGCTGTGGACCATTCAACCCAGCTCCAATTGTGAGCCTTGCCCCGGCTACTGGCGGTATCGGCCCTGTGGAGTATGTGTGGTTGCAAGGTAATTGCTCAACAAACCCGAATACTTGGGCTCAGATTCCAGGTGCGAATGGCGAAAGCTATGATCCAGGAATGTTGACTGAGACAACCTGTTTCAGAAGATGTGCCCGTAACCAAGGTTGCACCGATTACATCGGAGAAAGCAACATCATCACTATTACTGTTGGGCCAGGATGCTGTGATAACGTGACTAACGGTGGCGAAATCGCTACGAGTCAAGAAAACTGTGGTCCATTCGATCCAGCCGTGTTCACAAGCGTTGCTGATCCAACGGGTGGTTCAGGCAATCTTGAATATGTATGGTTGTGGAATTCGCAAAACGTTCCGATCAACAACGGAAACAATGGTTGGGTAGAAATTCCTAACAGCAACTCTGCTACTTACGATCCAGGAATGATGACCGAAACAACTTGCTTCATCAGATGTGCAAGAAGAAGCGGTTGCGTTCCTTACATCGGGGAGAGCAACGTTATCTGCATCACCATCAACCCAGGCGACCTTTCTGCTGATTGTACTCCAGTAAACGGAAACTGTGCAAATGGAAATGCTGCTTCAGCTTCCGTTAATGCAACGGGTGGTGAAGCGCCTTATTCATACGCTTGGAGCAATGGTGGAACAACTGCTTCTATCGATAACCTTGCGACTGGTTCTTACAGTGTAACGGTTACCGATGCCAATGGATGTACTGCGGTTTGTACAACTGCTGTTGAAGTTGTTGGATGCTGCAATGTGACTGAACCAGGTTCGATTGCTGCCAATCAAGAAAACTGTGGTCCGTTTGACGTGGCTGAGTTGACAAGTGTTGTTGATCCTTCTGGTGGCCTTGGAGCTCTTGAGATTGTTTGGATTACTAGAACGGGAACATCAGGCCCATGGCAAGAGATTTCAGGTGCCCATGGATTGACTTTTGACCCTGGAATAGTTGCCGCAACTACTCAATTCAGAAGATGCGTTAGAAGAAATGGCTGTAATGAATTTGAAGAAAGCAACATTATCACCATCACCATCTTCCCACAGCCGGAAGTTGTTTGCAACCCAACGCATGGCGATTGCAGCAACAATGGAATGGGTTCTGTCTCTACATCAATAACTGGTGGAACGGCTCCATTCAGCTATGCTTGGAGTACTTCGACAGGCTCAGCACAGGCAAATGGGGCAACTGTAGCAGACATCAGCAACTTGGGTGCTGGAACGTATTCAGTTGTTGTAACGGATGCAAATGGTTGTGCTACTGATTGTTCGGTCACAATTACTTCTGAGCCATGCTGCAACGTTACCGATGGTGGCGAGATTGCTGGCACGCAAGAAAACTGCGGTCCATTCGACCCAACTGCAATCACAAGTGTGGTTCCAGCAACAGGCGGAATCGGGCCAGTTGAATACGTATGGTTATGGAATACGCAGAACGTACCGAACTATGGAAACAATGGTTGGGTAGAGATTCCGAACAGTAATTCTGATTCGTACGACCCAGGTTATTTAACCGAAAGCCGATGCTTCTTGCGTTGTGCGCGAAATGTTGGTTGTACAACTTACATTGGAGAAAGCAACGTGGTTTGCGTAACTGTTAATCCAGTTCCTGAAGTGCTTTGCACCAAGGATGATGGGGATTGTACCAACGATAATGTTGCATCGATCTACGCAGCAGCTTCAGCAGGAACAGAGCCTTACACTTATCTATGGAGTAATGGTGAAACAACTTCATCCATCACCAACCTTGTTGCTGGAACATATAGCGTAACTGCAACTGATGCCAACGGTTGTGAAGCAACTTGCAGCAAAACAGTTTCAATCACTCCATGCTGTAACGTGACTGATGGTGGCCAAATAGCTGCAAGTCAAGAGAATTGCGGTCCGTTTGACCCAGCGGCAATTACTTCGGTATCTCCACCAACTGGAGGTCTTGGCGATCTTGAATACGTTTGGTTGATGAACCATGAGAACGTTCCGTTGAACAATGGAAACAACGGTTGGGTAGAAATTCCGAACTCGGATAACGAAAGCTACGATCCAGGAATTCTGACTGAGACAACTTGTTTCATCCGTTGTGCACGAAGAAGTGGATGTACAGTTTATGTTGGCGAAAGCAACGTGGTTTGCGTTACTATCAATGAAGCACCAGTTGCGACTTGTACTCCTATAAACGGAGATTGCAACAACGGAAACATTGCTTCAGCTTCAGTTAGCGCGAGCGGTGGAACAGAACCTTACTCTTACGAGTGGAGCAACGGAGAAACTACCGCTTCTATCAATGACATCGCAGCAGGTACTTATTCAGTAACTGTAACCGATGCTAACGGTTGCACAGCTGATTGTTCTGTAACGGTTTCAATCACTCCATGCTGTAATGTGACAAATGGAGGAGAGATTGCAGGTGCTCAAGAAAACTGTGGTCCATTTGACCCTGCAGCTATCACATCCTTAACACCAGCAACTGGTGGTCTTGGAGACCTAGAATACGTTTGGTTGATGAACGATCAGAACGTTCCATTGAACAACGGAAACAACGGTTGGGTGGAGATTCCAAATTCAAATAGCGATAGCTATGATCCAGGAATGTTGACTGAAACAACTTGCTTCATCCGTTGTGCACGTAGAAGCGGATGTACCGTTTATGTTGGAGAAAGCAACGTGGTTTGCATTACCGTCAATCCAGCATTGGAGGTTGAATGTTCAAGCGTCAGTGGCGACTGCGGAAACGGAAATGTTGGCAGTGCCAGTGTGGATGTGACCAGCGGAACTGCACCATTCACCTACGAGTGGAGTAATGGCGGAACAACTGCATCAATCGAAAATCTAGGAGCAGGAACATACACAGTAACTGTAACAGATGCCAACGGATGCATGGGAACATGTACAGAAGAGGTAATAGTTACACCTTGCTGTAATGTGACTGATCCAGGTGAGATTGCTGGAACTCAGCAAAATTGTACTGCATTCGATCCAGACCCAATCACTTCTGTTGCTCCTGCAACGGGCGGAATCGGTCCGGTTGAATACATGTGGTTGCAAGGAGATTGCAATACAGACCCGAACACGTGGACACCGATTTCAGGTGCCGATGGTGCTAGCTATGATCCAGGAATGTTGACTGAGACAACATGTTTCAGAAGATGTGCTCGCAACAACGGTTGTGAGCCGTGGGTCGGAGAAAGCAACATCATCACCATCACAATCCAGAATGCGTTGACCATCGAGTGCTCAAGCATTTCTGGCGATTGCGGAAATGGAAACGTTGCTTCTGCTTCGGTTGATGTGATTGATGGAGTTGGGCCTTATACCTACGAGTGGAGCAATGGCGAAACAACTGCCAGCATCACTGGTTTGGCAGAAGGAACGTACACAGTAACAGTTACTGACGCGAACGGATGTACCGCATCTTGCACCGAGTCTGTGATTGTGACGCCTTGCTGTAATGTGACCGATCCAGGTGAGATTGCTGGAGAGCAGTCAAACTGCGGTCCATTCGATCCAACGGCAATCACAAGTGTTGCTCCTGCAACTGGCGGAATTGGTCCGGTTGAGTACATGTGGCTACAAGGAGATTGCAATACTGATCCGAACACATGGACACCGATTTCAGGTGCCGATGGTGCTAGCTATGATCCAGGAATGTTGACTGAGACAACCTGCTTTAGAAGATGTGCACGCAACAACGGTTGTGAGCCTTGGATCGGTGAGACCAACATCATCACTATTACGGTTTACCCAGCGGTTGAGTTGACCTGCAATGGAGTTGATGGAGATTGCACCAACGGAAATGTTGCAAGAGCAATTGCTCACATTTCTGGCGGAGTTGAGCCGTATACAATTGCTTGGAGCAATGGCGGAACTACTGCAACCATCGATAGCCTTCAAGCAGGTACATACACAGTAACAGTTACCGATGCAAACGGATGCGAGGCAACTTGCACAACTTCAGTGTCTGTTACACCATGCTGTAATGTGACCGATGGAGGTGAGATTGCTGAAGATCAAGAGAACTGCGGTGCCTTCGATCCAAATCCAATTGTAAGCATTACGCCCGCAACAGGTGGAATCGGCCCCGTGGAGTATGCTTGGTATAGTGGTCACTGCGATGAGCAAACCAACCCAACAGCAATCCCAGTTGGATTCAGTCTGATTGTTGGTGCAACTGGAGAGTCTTACGATCCAGGAATGATCAGTGAGACAACTTGTTTCATCCGCGTTGCGAGAAATCAAGGTTGCGAAGAATGGTTGGGCGAATCGAACATGGTCACCATCACCGTCAATTCTGCACCTGCACTTGTTTGTTCAAGTGTTGATGGCACTTGCGAGAACGGAAATGTTGGTTCTGCTAGCGTAACGGTAAGTGGATCATCATCGCCATTCAGCTATGCATGGTCAAATGGAGCAACGTCTGCTTCAATTGAGAATCTAGCTGCTGGAACCTACACTGTAGTAGTAACAGACGGAAACGGTTGCGTTGATTCTTGCAGCACGTTGGTTGAAGTTCTTCCTTGCTGCAACGTAACTGATGGTGGCGAGATTGATGGTGAACAACAGAACTGCGGTCCATTTGATCCAAGTGAGATTGTGAGCATAACTCCTGCAACAGGTGGAATCGGCCCAGTTGAGTACGCTTGGTATAGCGGTCAATGCGATGAGCAAACGAACCCAACAGCAATCCCAGTTGGATTTAGTTTGATAGCTGGCGCAACGGGCGAAAGCTACGATCCAGGAATGTTGAGCGAGACCACTTGTTTCATCCGCGTTGCGAGAAATCAGGGATGTACAGATTGGCTTGGCGAATCAAACATTGTCACTATCACCATCAATTCTGCTCCTTCACTTGTGTGTTCAAGTGTTGATGGAACATGCGAGAATGGAAATGTTGGTTCTGCTAGCGTAAATGTTAGCGGTGCACCATCACCGTTCAGCTATGCTTGGTCAACAGGAGCAACAACTGCTTCGCTTGAAAATCTAGCTGCTGGAACTTACACTGTAGTAGTAACAGACGGAAACGGTTGTGTTGATTCTTGCAGCACAGATGTGGAAATAGTTCCATGCTGTAATGTGACTCATGGTGGCGAGATTGACGGGGAACAGGAAAACTGCGGTCCATTCGACCCAAGCGTTATTACGAGCATTGTTCCTGCAACAGGAGGAATTGGCCCAGTAGTTTACGCTTGGTACAGTGGTCCGTGCTCAACGAATTCTCAGACCATCGGAGCACCTGTTCAAGAAGCAATTCCAGCTGGATTCACATTGATTGCTGGTGCTGATGGCGAAAGCTATGATCCAGGAATGTTGAGTGAAACCACTTGCTACATTCGTGTTGCTCGTAACCAAGGATGTACAGATTGGATCGGTGAGTCTAACATCATTACTATCACGGTCAATGAAGTTCCAACGGTTGATGTAGCTATCACTGGAGGAGTGAATCCAACATGCAATGGAGGTTCAGTTGAGTTGACTGCTACATCAAGTACGGCTGCTTCATACGAGTGGTCAACGGGAGAAACTACTGCTACCATTTCAGTTACTGAGACAGGCGTATTTGTAGTAACCGTTGCTGATGGAAACGACTGTTCTGCGGTTGACAGCATTGCTATTGAAGTGTTGCCAAATCCAGAAGTGGAGATTGAAGTTGCTGGTGGTAACCCATTCTGCAACGGAGATAGCACGCAGCTTACAGCAAACTGTGCTACAGCAGTTGGTTATTCTTGGAGCACAGGCGCTACTGGAACCAGCATCTGGGTGACCGAAGCTGGAACCTACTCAGTTGAAGTAGCAGATTCGAATGGTTGTATGGCTTCTACAAGCATTGAAGTAGAAGTATACGAACTTCCAGAAGTTGAAATCACAATTGACGGAAACAATCCGCTTTGTACTGGAGACAGCGCTATGCTGACTGCTGTTTCGCAAGGGGCTATCAGTTACGATTGGAGCACGGGTGAAACAACGCAGTCAATTTGGGTTTACGCTGCTGACTCTTACAGTGTAACTGTGGTCAACCAAGTAGGTTGTGAAAACAGCGCTTCATACGAAGTTGAAGAAGGTCTTACTCCGACCATCCAGATCACAGGCGATACTGTTGCGTGTGCTGGTGGCAGCATTGAGCTCACAGCTCAATCTACTGGTGGTGAAAGCATTCTGTGGTCAACTGGAGCTACAACTCCAAGCATAACGGTTACAGAAGCTGGCGAGTACTGTGTATATACAACATCAGTTGATGGCTGCGAATCTTCGGATTGCATCAGCATCGATTTCAACCCAACTCCTGAAGTTGTAGTGGAAGTTACGGCAGGTAGCAACCCACTTTGCCCAGGAAGCGAAGTTGAATTGACCGCAACATCTGCTACAGCAGTTGACTACACTTGGACGCCAAGCGGAAGCGGAGCAAGTATTACGGTGAATGCAGCTGGAATATATTCTGTAGAGGTTACCGATGTCAATGGCTGTTCTGCTTCGGCAACTATCGAAGTTGAAGAAGGAGTTGTGCCAACGGTTGTTATCAATGGAGAGACAGAGTTCTGTTCAGGAGATAGCGTAATGCTAACGGCTCAAACAGTAAATGGCGAAAGCCTTACTTGGTCAACTGGCGAAACAACTCCTAGTATTTGGGTGAGCGAAGCTGGCGAATACTGCGTGATGACTGCTTCTGTTGATGGTTGCGAGGCAAGCGTTTGTATCGATATCGAAGAAGCGGCTATTCCAGAAGTGTTTGCTGGAAATGATGTTGACATCTGCGTTGGTCAAAGCACTACGCTTACGGCTACTGGAGGAACATCAGGAACCATTTACATCTGGTATGTTGATGGTGAAGCGATTGATACTGCTCAGACAATTGTTGTAGCTCCAGGGCTTGGCATAACTGAATACTCGGTTGTTGCGATAAATGAGAATTGCAGCATTACGGATGAGGATCACGTGAAAGTTTGGGTGTACGATTATCCTGTTGTAGGATTTGAACGTGACCCAGCTGGCGATGTGCCATTCGGAAGTGATATCCAGTTCACAGATACTACTGCAGGTCAGGTTACTGATTGGATGTGGAACTTCGGTGATGGTATGACAAGTATGCTTCAAAACCCAGATCACAATTATGGCGATCCTGGTTCATACTGGGTAACGTTGATTGCGTCTAACCACGGTTGCGAGGATACAGCGGTTGCTGGTCTAGAGGTGAAGATCATTATCGATATACCAAACGTGTTCACACCGAACAACGATGGAGTTAACGATGTGATCTGGCTGCAAGGAACTGACCTTGAGAACATCAACATGACCATCTACAATCGATGGGGATTCAGTGTCTATGCAAGCGAAGGACGTCAGTTCAGCTGGTCAGGTAAGACAAGCGCAGGCGAAGATTGCGAGGGAGGAACTTACTACTATGTCATCCAAATGGAATACAAGGATGGCAACGTAAGCGAGCAGACCGGATTCTTTACATTGATCAGGTAATAGTTCTGATACGATTGATCGAAAGAGCCCTGAGAATTCTCAGGGCTCTTTTTTTGTGCCATATTTGGACACCAAGCCACTATAATTGAAAAAGATAACTGTCATCATTCCTTTCTTCAACGGATTGGAAACAATTGAAGAGGTGGTTCGAAGAACGCTTTCCACATGCGTCATTCATGGAATTGACTGCTCTGTGATGGTGGTTGATGATTCGAACAATGACGAAAAGGCGATTATCCTAAAACGAATTTTCGAAAAACAAGATAAAGTGACGGTGCTTCATCTGAGCCATAATTTGGGACAACATGCGGCTACATTCATTGGCATACTGAATGCAGGCGAAACCGACATCGTAACGATAGATGAGGACCTAAAATTTCCTCCGGAGTTAGTTCCGGAGATGATGGATAAACTACCAGAGAACGGAGTCGTTTACGGTTTCGTTGAGCGCGAAGGATTTACCGAACTGCTCAAAGATTTTGTGTTGGGTGTCATCAAACCGTTGATATCGAATACATACCCAATACACACTTCTTCATTCAGAGTTGTTTCATCGCAATTAGTATCTCGTATACGGAAGATGAAGCCGAATTACATTCAGTTGGAAGGAATGATCATCCAAAGCAAGTGTAGGTTTACGTATGTCGAAATCGATAGATCACTTGCGGAAAATCATCGGAAAGGTGGATACGGCTTTTTGTCTCTTTACTGGATGGTCTCTGGACTCTTGACCCATTACACACTAATCCCTTGGTTGGGGATTAGCTTGGCGGCACTGATTCTCACAATGGTAGGCGTTTGCCAGAGCACGTTATCTGGCTCATGGCTGCTCTTGTTTTTCTTATTTGCCGGCCTGAATCTGTTAGGAGAATGGACGAATAGAAAACGAAAGAACAGAAACCAGTCGGAATTGAAACGCTTAGGATTATCGAAGTCAGCTCCTGTACGCTAAATCAGTTAAGGCTTGTTTTTAAAGGTCCTAGCTAACGACTCAACATAGTCATTCAATCTAGGATCAACATCTTGAAACTGAACTGCTCTTCTAAATGTGCTGATGGCTGCTGCGGTATCTCGCGCAGCGAGCTGAAAATTCGCTTGGTAAATTATCGGCTGCGATAAAGTTGGGTTTCTGCTGGCCCAATCGGTAGCCAATTCAAGGCCTGCTTCAGCGTCATCATTCATCAGTAGCAGATTTAAGGCCTGTTGAACGTAATTGATCCTATCGTTTGAAGCAAGGTAAAGTTCCTTGGCGAGTTGAACCGTTTGTTGTCGGTTTCCAAGTTCGTTGTTGATTTCAGCACATTTGGCAACGTACCGCGTATTGTCCTTACAGATTTCTCTCAAGACATCATTGCTTCTTAGTGCAAGTTGCATGAATTGGACCCGTTCGGTTGGAGACGCTGCCGCAACTGCATCGTCATAATAAAACCGTGCAGCCAGAAAATTGGGAACGAACGAACGCGTTACGATCTCTACATCGTGATAAACCAATGTTCTACTCGATTTCCAATCGGGAATTCTGGTCACAGTTCTTAAAGTGTAAAGGCCAAGCAGCAACGCGGTGACGGGAATGTAAAGCCTAGCAAATCGAACATGTGTTGACAGAATGATCATCAAGTATGCTAGAATAAGACTTGAGCCTATAGAGGCAACAAGAAGCCAACGTTCTGCCACAATTCCAGGTAGTGGCACAACCACATTTAGAAATGGTGCTACCGACATCAGGAAGATTCCTATTCCGAACGAAATGATCGGTTTGCTTTTGATGTGATAAAAGAATGCTGCCACAGCACTGATTAGGATTACAATACCTGCGTAAACTTGAGATGTGCTCCAATCGGCCACTGGAATTTGAGCATATCCATAAAAGAACGCAAGCGGATGCGGCACTAATACGAACCGAGCAAAATAGAACAATGCAACAAACCCTGTTGGCACTCTTTCAATCATGCTAGGATAGAAGTTCAGAGGACTTTCTTCAAACGCATATTCTGTTCGGATGTAATTGGGAAAGTAATGATTGACCCAAAGCATGTACCCAGCGAAAATCACGAAATAGGGAATACCAAGAATAAAGAGCTGCCGCCAATTCCATTTTCGGAACAAAAGGAAACCTAGCACCATGATCCCCGCCAACGGGACATTTCCAGCCTTGGTTGGTAGCGATAGCAGAAACAATGCTAGTGCGCCTAGTAAAAAGCGAAGTCGTTTCTGATCCACATACTTGACAAGTAAAATGGAGCTAGCAACTGCAAAAACGAAGCTCAGAAGCTCTTCGCGGTTCTTCAAGCTACAAACCACTTCTGTGTGAATGGGGTGACATAGAAAGAAAGCCGTTGTGAGGATGAGAAGAACACGGTACTGTTCTCCCATCAACGTTATCATAAATCGGAACATGAGGAAAACAGCTAGCGCGTAAAGCAGCACATTGATCAGATGGCTTAACCAAAGGCGTTCTCCCCAAATGGAACGTTCCAACGCAAAGCTTATGCGGCCAATTGGTCGGTATGCGAACGGAGTTCCATTGTCAGTTTTTGAGTAATAACTGGTCAGGATCTCGGGAATTCCCTCAACGCCCTTATCTACGATTTCTAGGTTTTCTGATACCAGGTAGTCATCAATACTGTATCCGTTCAGTAATGTAAGACCATACAGAAGCACTGAGCAGATGAGAATGATCCATTTCAGGTTTTGGTCAGAAAGCTTAGTCAACGTCAGATTCATTTGAAAACCGACTTCGAATTGTTGTGAAAGGCATCCCAGTTTTTTGGAGGAAGACTTCCAAAACCCAGCAATTTCAATGCATTTTGAGAACAGGCACTCAGGTCGGTTTCTTCCAAAATTGTCTCAACGTTAAAACGCTGTTTCATCCAAGGTTGAACCAGTCCGATAAGTAGACAGCATCGCCATTTGTCAGTATGGTTTTCAGTGCTGCGATGCCAAATTCGTGAATCGAAAAACGTGACGTCTCCTTTCTTGCCAGTTGCCAAAATTGCTTCGTTTTCGAATTCATCTGAGTCAGGCGAATTCAGCAATTGATGCGAGCCTTTCAAAAACAATGGAGCACCGTTTTCCGCTGTAAAGTCGTCCAGTAGAATTTGTATCGCCAGCGAGCAATGGGGCGTCCTTATTTCACTGTCCCGATGTATCCGATTTGTGTAGTTGGAAGCGTTTGGCGGAATACACGAACTCGTCATTGTATAAATGATGGAAGGTCCATCGAAGAACGGTTCGGCAAGTTTGAAGAGTTTGTCCAATTCCAATATCTCAAGGAACGGACCTCCGTAAACAGGCGCGAAAAGTAACCTTCCGTAATCGTTGTACTCCTTTGTACCCATTCGGTCTGCCTCATCATCAACACGCTTCAAAACTTCGTTTCGTAAAGAATCTATAAGTGAAGGTGGAACGAGGTCAGAAACCTGCGAGAATCCGTGTTCGGTCAACTCTTTGAAAAAGATGTTAGGATTGTCCATCAAGCGATTCTGATCTGCATAAAATAATTTCATGAAGTAACAGGTTTTGAACAGAAAAACAAGGTTATGGAACAGCTTCAACTATGCCGAATATTTGCTACCTATGTTGCAAAATGCAAGGATGACGCAGCCGCCCACAGTTTCTGAACCGCTCTATTTCTATTTGGATAATACCTGGTACAAAGGAAAGATGCCAGCTTTTTATGATGCCGAAAATTGGGAGATGAATAAGTTGCTCGAGCAACATTATCCTGATCTTAAAGCAGAGATCATGACCTATTTTGGGGAAAATAAAGATGCTATACGTTCAAACTTTACTCCATATGATTATCACGAGAAAGGATGGAAAACCATCAATCTCTACACTTACGGATTACGGTATTCTAAGATCTGTGAGCAATTTCCAGTTCTGGATTCAGTAACGCGGCAAATCCCAGGAATGACGATGGTTCAAATAGCAATATTGGAGCCTCATGTACGGGTAAAAGCGCATTTGGGAGATACCAACGCCATCATCAGAACTCATTTAGGAATTTCAATCCCGGGAAAATATCCTGAGCTTGGGCTAAGGGTCGGACAACAAGAGGTTTGCTGGGAAGACGGAAAGACCTTTTCGTTCTGTATCGTACACAGGCATTATGCTTGGAATAATTCTGCTGGATACAGAATTGCTTTGATTGTAGATGTAATACACCCTGACTACAAAGACCGAATTGCAGAGGTTTGCTCGCAATCGCTTGCGCTAATAAGCATGAAGTTTGTGGCCACTAAGTTTCCTGTGTTAAAAAACATGCCTCGCAGTTTAACAAGGATATTGCAAAAGCTATTGGCTCTTCCAGTACGACTTATTTTGTTTTTTCAAGGTGCTTTCAAGACAGGGAATGGGTGATCTGATTCATTTTTCTACTGAGGAATCTGAATTTTTCGGGTTAAAGGTTGGGCGAGCAGTTGTGCGAAATGGAGAAGTAAGTACGCTTCTTGAAGAACTTGAAACAGGCCGATTTGACGTGGTGCGTGTCCGCATTGATGAGCGTCAGACAGATGTGATTGAATGGCTACTAGCAAGTGATATTCCGTGCTACGACCAAGGAGAAATTGTCAATTATGAGTTGAAGGTCGGTGGATTGGTTCTCGAAGATTACTGCAATCCTGAGGTAACGGTTCGAGTATACAATGGAGATGATCCCAATTCCATTGAACGAATTATCAGGGAGGGAAATGCAGAACGACCGATCGGTTATTTTTCAACACCCGGACTACAAGAGCTCATTACTTTGGAAGATGAGATCAATTATCTGACCCAATACTATTCTCGTTTGTACGTGACCGAACAACGACAATTGTGGTTTATGGAATGGCTTGGACAACCAGTGGCGTTTGTTGCGAGCGATTTTTATGATGGAATCATGATGACACCATTGGCCGTTGTTCTTCCTGAGTATCGGGATAAGAAGATTTTTCACGACCTGATGATCTCTCGGAACAACTATGGAGTGGAACATGGACTAAAGAAAATATGCAATGGAGCAAGAGTAGATAATTCAACAAGTCGTCACGTATTTTCCAAGTTTGGGATGATGGAAGTTGGCAAGGATCGCGTGTTTCACCTAGTTCCGATGCATGCTGCATCATCATAACGCTGTTGCTTTCACTACATTTAAAGAACTGAATTTATATGTCATTGAAAAGTAAATTGGCAACTTCCGAGTATCGGTCGCTCAAGCAAATTGATTCGAAAAAAGGCGTTTTCCTCCTACTTGGAGATTGGACGCTGATCGTTGCTGCAGTTGTTGTTTGCGTAAATTTTGATTTGTGGTTCTTGTATCTGCTTTCGGTAATTGTTATCGGTTCGCGCATGATGGGACTTTGGGCTTTGCTGCACGATGGGCATCATAATATGCTGGTTCGTTCCAAACGCTTAAATCGAATGTTGACTGAATGGTTTATTGCTTGGCCATTGTTTAAATCGTTGGATGAATTTGACGAGCAGCACAGTGCGCATCATCGGTTTTTAGGTGGAAATGGCGACCCTAATTTTGCGCTGACACGATACGCTGAATTTCAGTTTCCCATGAGTAAAACCCGACTCGCATCAATCTTGGTCAAAGATCTTTTGGGCATTAATTTCATCTATTACCGATTGCTTGGATTGATAAAAGACCCAATGGTTCTGCTGAAAAAAACTTCGAATTGGTCTGTTCAACGAGCGGTGTATTATGTCCTTTTGGCCGTGCTGATCACCTATTTCCAATTGTGGCTCGCGGTTTTGCTGTTTTGGGTTTTGCCGTTAGTTACTTATTTCCAGTTTCTTATTCGGGTAACGCTCATATCCGATCACTGTTTTGCCACTAGTGATACACGTTTGGCGAGAAGCGTTCAGCTCAGTTGGGTTGAGCAGTTCTTACTCGTGCCACATAATTTGAACTATCATTACGAACACCACCATTATGGCGGAATTCCGTGCTACAATTTGAAGCAATTGCATTTGAAATTGGCGCTTTCTCCAGGTTACTTCGATGATTCAGACTTCAGTAGAGGATATTTAGATGTATTCAGGAAGGTTACTCTAGGCTCTTGATTAGTGCCATAGTGACGAATGATTGCTGTTCTCACGAAATGCGTGTCTCTTCAACCTATCTTTGTTTGCTGCAATGGCGAAGAACAAGCTTGATCCAAAGTCGATTTTCCAAAAGACCTCACTTTATTGGCTTCTCGCTGCGCTTGCTTTTCTGGTTTACGGTAATACCCTAACAAACGATTATGCGCTGGATGATTGGCTTGTGACTACATCCAAACATGATCAGGTTTCACGAGGATTGGAAGCCTTACCAGAGATTTTTACTACTCATTATGTCACATGGGGTAGTTATCAGGTTGATTATCGACCACTTGTTAAGGCAAGTTTTGCTCTGGAATTCGAGTTGTTCGGAGAAAACCCGAAGATCAGTCATGCGATCAATCTTGTGCTGTATGCAATCATCTGTTGTCTTCTATTCAGCTTATTACTTCAATTTTTTCCAGCCGAACAGAAGTGGGTTCTTTTTTCCGCCATGCTGATTTTCATTGTCCATCCGGTTCATACTGAGGTTGTTGCTAGTCTGAAAAACCGAGATGAACTTCTCAGTTTTTTGTTCATTCTGCTGGTTTTTCAGTTTTCGCTTAAGTGGTTTACCTATCGGACCCGGAAGTATGTGGGAATGACCATTCTATTCCTGGTGCTATCTCTTCTTTCCAAAATGTCCTCTTTGCCATGGCTTGGTATTCTAGTGGCTTGGCTGCTTTGGTACAATGGCGAATCCAAAAAAAGAGTGATCATGTTAGCAGGCGCTATGCTGGTGGTAATTGCTGCTTATCAGGTAATGGTTTTAAGCATGTTGGGAGATTGGTTGCGAGAGTTCATTTTCATCGAAACACCTTATTTTCAGATAGACTCCGCGGCCGATAAATGGGCCAGTATCATATCTGCAGCAGGTCATTATCTTTCATTATTGGTCTATCCATTTCCGCTCTGTTCATATTACGGTTACAATCAGATTCCAATTGTTTCGTGGTCACATTGGTCGGTTTATGCATCTATTGCAGCTTATCTCGGGTTGATTGTTTTGGCAATCAGGGGACTTCGATTCAATAACATGATCGGATTTGGAGCCATGGTGCTATTGTTCGACCTGGCCTTGTTCGTAAATGTGCTGTATCCGTATACAGGAATTCTTGGTGAACGCGTCCTTTTTGGTGGAACGATTGGTTTTGCGTTGATGGTTACTGGTGCTTTGCAATTGGTAATCGGAAAAGCGGTAAATGGAGATCTGTTGCCACGACAGCTTCCCGCCTCAGTGCTCATCATCGCGATGGTTGTTTTAGCAGGATACAGAACAGTTGCGAGAAATAAGCAATGGAAAAGTAATCTCACGCTTTTTGCGGCCGATGTGGAAGATTGTCCAAGGTCGGCCAAACTTCATGAACTGTATGCGCTCTATCTGCGGGGAGAATACATGAATAAGACCGTTAACGATTGGAAACCCTTGGCGTACAAAGCCATTAGTGAGTATCAAGAAACCCTTTCTATCTATGAAAGATGGCCTGTGCCTTATCATCGCATTGGAGTAATTTATCAGTACGATATGTTGAGGCCAGATTCAGCTCTTGCCTATTATCAAAATGCGTTGAAATACAATCCTAACTTTTCCATTGCTCGGCAGGATTACGCTATTTGTCTGATGGATTTGAAGCGGTTTCCTGAAGCCGCAAAGCAGTTTTCAAAAATCATTGATGATGGATTGAATGAGCCTGAAATCTGGAATCGAGCAGTTTCGTGCGATTTACTATCGAATGATCTTGAATCAGCAAAAGATCATAATAGCAGGTTTTTAATTGAGTATCCATCACGATCAGAGCCTTACATTCATGCAGGAAATTTGCTTTTGTCTCAAAAAGATACTGTTAAAGCCATCGCTAGATTCAATCAAGCGCTTGATCGTGACCCGGTCAACACAGCACTTCGAGAATACGTGGAGATGATTGCTCGCTAATCACTCCATCGGGTTGATTTAGGATGGTTAGAGTTTTGATGATTTACAGAGATTAGCTGATTCAGCCTTGTTAACGAAAGAGTAATTCGACCAGTACCGCACTTGGTCAGATTAAAATGTAATTTTGACTCCCCAATTCATTTTTTGACATGAAGAAATATTTTACTTCTCAGCTATTTTCTTGTAGCCTCGTTAGCGTTTTTAGCTTTTTATTGTTGACTATGACCGCTTCTGCTCAGCAGCCATGTAACATTTGGTATGTTGCTCCTGGAGTTGTGAATTCTGCAGGAACTCCTGATAATCCGACCAATATAGAAAATGCAATAGCTGGAGTTACAGGAACGCGATATTACCTGAAGTTGAAAAACGGAACGTACAATATCTCGTCCATCATCGAATTACCGAATAATGTGATCATCGAAGGTGGTTATGATGTTGTTGGAGGCGAATGGGTAAAGACCAGTAATCAGGTCACTAACCTTGTTTTTAGTGGGGTTGAACAGGTAGACAATGACACGCGACACGTAATTGGTATGCGCTCAGCCAGTAAATCCGGTTGGATTCTTCAAGACTTAACCATTAGCACAACCAATGCTTCAGGAAACAGTACTTCAGGAAATGGCACTACCAATTATGCTCTTTATGTCGCGAGTAGTTCTAACTATAGCATCATTCGTTGTGTGATTGATCCAGGGAATGGTACCACAGGATTAGGAGATAATAATTCTGGAACATACAATTCGTCATGGGATGGAGGAAATGGAGGAAATGGAACAAACGGTGGAAACGGGTCCAATGGTGAATGTGATGGAGGAACATGTGATCGAGGTGGCGATGGTGGAGTTGGAGGAAATGGCGGAAGTGGAGGTTCAAGCCCTATTGGGAATACAGGTGGTGCTGGAGCTGGAGGTGGCGAAGCTGGTGCAGGTGGCGATGAAAATTGTGTTGGAGCCGATGCGTCTTGCAGCGGACACAGCCGAACATCCTGGGGACAGAATGGATCACAAGGGTTGAACGGTGGAACTGGAGGTACAGGCGTTGGTCCAGGAGGTGCCGGTGGTGGACAAGGAGCCAGAGGTTGTGGCGGTCAGGGTGAGGAGGATAATGGAGACAATGCCGCAGCAGGCGGGGCTGGAAGCAATGGAACTGACGGGTCAACTGTTGCATCATCTCTTTCTACATATTTCATTCCTAGCTACGGCACCGATGGTGGCGGTGGTGGCGGTGGAGGCGGAGGCGGAGGCGGGGGCGGTGGCGCCTGGGATGCTGGCGGCTCTTTAGGAAATGATGATGGTGGCGGTGGCGGCCATGGCGGTGGCGGTGGTGCTGGTGGTGGTGGTGGTGCCAAGGGAGGCCGCGGTGGCGGTGGCTCTTTTGGTCTATATATCGCTTCTAATGGCGTTGGTTCTGTGATTGATGATTCTCAATTGACAACTGGAACTGCTGGTTCTGGTGGTGCTGGAGGTACTGGAGGACTTGCTGGATCCCGAGGTTCAGCTTCAACTTTCTCTACTTCTTGTGGAGATAACGCTGGTTCAGGAGGAGACGGTGGAATCGGAGGTACTGCTGGTAGAGGAGGAAATGGTGGTGCTGGAACAGCTGGAACTGCTTACTATTTTGGGAAATATCTCGGTAGTAACCCAACTTTTCAAGGAACTACTGTTGGAGCTGCTTCTAATACTGCTGGAGCTACGTATGGTTCGGTACCTAATGCGACCAATATTGCAGTAAATTATCAGAATGCGCAACCATGTACTAATTCAGAAATAGTGATAACCAAAGGTTCGGGCTCATGGGCCCTTCCGTCTGGCGCTCATTTCGTCAACAACCTGACTTCGAGTACATCTCAGTGGAACTCTGGCTCATCTCCGGCAACTGTTTACTTCGATAACAGTGGAGCTTACGACATTACCGCAAATGGTGGCACATACAGCAGTTTTGTGAGGGTTATAACCAGTAGACCACTTCCAGTGATTTCTACATTGCCATCATCAATTTGTGTTGGGTCCACGGTAAGTTTGGCTACGGCAACAAGTGCAGATCAATATGAATGGTTAATTTATAACGATAATCAAGGTCCAAACGGAACACTTATACTCAATTCTGCAAGTCAAAACCCAGGGGTAAGTCCTCCATTAAGTACGGCAGGAACGTATTGGGTTCGATTACGAACTAAAACTGAATGCTGTGGATGGTCAATTCCGGTGTTTCAGCAGGTAATTGTACACCCTTTCCCTTCAGCTCCTACGCTTACTAGTAATACACCGCTGTGTGCTGGAAGTACACTACAGTTGAATGTAACGGCCCCTATTGGTGGAGCTACATATAACTGGTCTGGCCCAGAATCTTTTTCTACAACCGGAACAAACCCAACAAGACCTAATATTACGCTTACTCAAGCCGGTGCATATACCGCAACAGTAACTGTTAACGGTTGTACAAGTTTAACAAGTGGTTCGACAACGGTTGTTGTGAATCCTATTCCGGTACTCACTGCTACCAACAATGCTTCTACAATTTGTAGCGGAACCAGTACATCAATCAGTCTCAATTCTACTGTTGGTGGTTCCACCTATACGTGGAATACAAGCGTTTCAGGTTCCATAACTGGAGCAACAAATGCATCAGGATTTTCTGGATCTTCCATTTCTCAGGTGTTGACCAATACTGGAACCACACAAGGAAGCGTTACATACGACATCTATCCGACAGCGAATAGTTGTGTTGGTAGTACACAGACAGTAACTGTAAACGTCAATCCGCTACCTGTTGGAACCATCTCTGGTACGACCACAATCTGTGAAGGAGATGCAACCGATCTGACCTTCAATTTTACAGTCGGAACGGGACCATTTTCGGTTCAGTATACCGATGGTACAACTACTTATACATTACCGAGTATATATGATGGTCATACCGTTTCGGTTTCTCCATCCACATCTACGACTTACAATATCACGCAGATATCTGATAATAATACGTGTGTCAATGGTGTGATTTCCAGTTCTGCTATCATCACGGTAAATCCTGCTCCCAACGGAACGATGTCGGTTGTAACTCCGATCTGTTTCGGTGAACAAACAACTATCACGTTCAATTTTACGAGTGGAACCAGTCCGTTCAATATCAATTTCACGGACGGGGTAACTAACTTCTCTCTCACAGGTGTAAATGATGGAGATACTTACATGGTAACACCACCAACCTCTGTGACGTACTCTTACACGTCAATCACAGATGGAAACAGTTGCGCCAGAACAAGTGGATTTGCTGGGTCAGCGCAGGTCATCGTCAATCCACTTCCAACGGTAAGTTTTACAGGTTTGGCTTCGGATTATTGCGAAACTGGAGCGTCAGTAACGCTCACGGGAAATCAAGCTCCTGGAGGAACTTTCTCTGGAACGGGAGTGACAGATCTTGCCAATGGAACGGCCACGTTCAGCCCTGGTGCAGCTTCAATCGGCAACAACACGGTTACTTACACTTTTACAGACATTAATACGTGTACCAATTCAATAGACCAAATTGCTAATGTTGATGAGCAACCTGTTGCTAATGCTGGTGCTGCTGGAAATGAGTGTGATCTAGATTTCACGTTCGCGGCTGTTCCAACAGTCGGTTTAGGTTCTTGGACACTGGTAAGTGGAGCTGGTAATGCATTTTTCTCAAATGCAAGTTCTCCAACCTCTTCGGTTCAAGTGACGGCATATGGCACTTATGTGTTTGAATGGCGTGAAGTAAATGGTGAGTGCTCAGATAGTCAGCAGGTCACCGTCAATTTCTATCAGCAACCAACCGTGACCTTAGGTGCTGACAGAGACGAATGTCAACTTACTTATAGCCTGACACCAACCACGAATATTTCGGTCACATCGTATCAGTGGACGCAGATATCTGGTCCTACTGCCGTTATTGTTGATGACGCTGCGCCAGTTGCATCAATCGTTACTAGCGGTACTCCTGGCGTTTATGTTTTTGAAGTTACAGTGACCGTCAACGGATGTTCCGCGTCTAGTCAGGTGGCCATCACACAAGTTGTTGCTCCTATAGCAGACGCTGGATCCGGAGGCGATGAATGCGATCTCAACTTCAATTTGAACGCCACGCCAAGCGTAGGAGTTGGAACATGGACACAAACAGGTGGTCCAGGTTTCGTGAATTTCATACCGAACAATCATACGGCTAATGCCACAGTAACGGTATCTCAATACGGTAATTACCAGTTTACTTGGACGGAAGATTTACTTAACTGTTCTGATGCAGCTTCCATTACAGTCAATTTCTATCAGCAACCTGTTGCTAACCCAGGTAGTGGTGGAAATGAGTGTGATCTTGACTTTGTATTCAGTGCGGTTCCAAGCGTTGGAAATGGAACTTGGTCGCAAGTAAGCGGACCTGGTACATCTAGCTTTGTTGATGCAACCAACGCTACCACTACTGTTGCCGTTTCATCAATTGGTCAATACGTGTTCCAATGGGAAGAGGTGAACGGAACCTGTTCCGATGCGGGAACAGTCACTGTCAATTTCTTTGAACAGCCGGTTGCCAACGCAGGATTTGGCGGAGGTGAATGTGACCTCGATTTTCAGCTCGGAGCAACCCCAAGTGTTGGTGTTGGTGGTTGGACTGCTTCAGGCCCAGGAACGATAACCTTCAGTCCGAGCGCGAGCGATCCGAATGCTGTTGCTACTGTTTCTGCTTATGGCATCTACATTTTCACGTGGAGCGAGGATAACTTCGGATGTACTGATAATGCAAGTATCACCGTCAATTTCGATCAACAGACGAATGCAAACGCTGGTATAGGTGGTGATGAGTGTGATCTCAATTTTACATTCACAGGCTCGCCAAGTATTGGAACTGGAACTTGGACAGCACAAGGTCCAGGAAATGCGTTCTATAGCAACCCTAACAGTCCAACGGCCACGGTTACTGTTGATACTTATGGTTCTTATCTCTTTACTTGGACAGAAACAAATGGTAATTGTACTGCGGTTGATCAAGTAAGTGTAAACTTCTATCAACAACCAGTTGCTAATGCTGGCCTAGGAGGTCAGGAATGCAATCTGAATTTTCAGTTCGCTGCTATTCCTAGTGTAGGAAACGGTCTTTGGTTACAGACAAACGGACCTGGTGCATCAACTTTTGTAGTTGATTCAGACCCGAATACAATTGTTACGGTTGATCAATACGGAACGTACACTTATACTTGGACTGAGACGAATGGAGTTTGCTCAGATAATGCAACAGTTGTTGTTGACTTCTACGAGCAACCAGTGGCTGATGCTGGTACTGGAGGTGACGAGTGTGATCTTGATTTCGTGCTTAACGGAACAGCTTCAGTTGGGGTTGGTCTTTGGACTGCCTCTGGACCTGGAACAGCAACGTTCTCGGATGATCTGGATCCGAATTCAACGGTAACTGTTTCAACATATGGAACGTACACTTTCACATGGACGGAGATCAACGGAACCTGTTCAGATGCAGCTTCGGTTACGGTTCATTTCTATCAACAGCCAGTAGCCGTTGCCGGTCTTGGAGGAGATGAGTGTGATGTTAACTTTTTAACTTCTGCGGTTCCGAGTGTTGGAACGGGCATGTGGTCTCAAACATCGGGTCCTGGCAACTCAACTTTCAGCAACGCAAGTTCTGCGATAAACGTAATTACGGTTGATACTTACGGGACGTACGATTTTACTTGGACAGAAACCAATGGTACCTGCGTTGATTTTCGCAGTATGACCGTTAATTTCTACGAGCAACCTAATGCTAACGCAGGATTAGGTGGAGATGAATGTGATTTGGACTTCACTTTGGCTGCAACTGCTAGTGTCGGGACTGGAGCTTGGACCTACACTGGACCAGGTACAGCTACATTCGGTTCTCCAACTGCAGCAAGTACGGTTGTTACGGTTTCTCAGTCTGGTGCTTATACTTTTACTTGGACAGAAACCAATGGTGTTTGCTCTGACGCAGACGCTGTAACTGTGAATTTCTACGATCAGCCGGTTGCTGATCCGGGAACTGGAGGCGATGAGTGCGATTTGAATTTCACATTCAATGGCACTGCAAGCTATGGCACAGGTGTATGGACGTACACTGGACCAGGAACCGCTTCATTCACAAGTGCTAGTAGCGTTACGTCAACCGTGACTGTAAGTGCTTATGGAACGTATGTGTTCACTTGGACGGAAACCAACGGAATCTGTTCAGACAACGCTTCTGTTACAGTAAACTTCTATCAGCAGCCAGTAGCAAATGCGGGAACTGTTTCAAATCAGTGTGACCTAGACTTTACTTTCGGTGCTGTTCCAAGCATCGGGGTTGGAACTTGGACGTACACAGGCGCTGGTAACGCCACTTTTGCGCCAAGTGCCAATGATCCTGCAGCAACAGTTACTGTTGATGCAACAGGTTCATACACCTTTACTTGGACAGAAGATAACAACGGTTGTACATCAAGTTCTTCTAGAACAATCGCTTTCAACGCACTGCCTACAGTTAGTTTTAGTGGATTGGCTGCACAATATTGCGTGAGCGTGACTTCACAGCAACCACTTGTTGGAACTCCAAGTGGAGGAACATTCAGTGGATTAGGAATAAGCGGTAACTCGTTCATTCCAAGTGCGGCAGGTGTTGGCACCATTTTCATCACTTACACTTATACAGATGTGAACGGATGTACAGATAGCGAAACACAGTCGGTTGATGTTAATGGACTTCCAACTGTATCGTTCAGCGGCCTTGCAGCAAGCTACTGTGAAGACGATGCAGCGCCTTACGTTCTAACTGGTTCTCCTTCAGGAGGTGCTTTTGTTGGACCAGGAATGGCAAGTGGCTCATTCACGCCATCAGTTGCAAACAACGGCACTCACAACATTACTTATACGTATGTTGATGCCTTCGGCTGCACAAGTTCTGATCAGCAGACCACGGTGGTTAACGAACTCCCTGTGGTGTCATTCACTGGGCTATCCGCTACTTATTGTGAAGATGCTTCGAACGCAAATCTTACTGGAATTCCTGCTGGCGGAACGTTTGCCGGTCCTGGAATTGTAGGAAATGCATTCAGTCCGGTGGCAGCTGGCGTAGGAACACACACCATCGTTTACAGTTACACAGACGGAAACAGTTGCTCGAATACCTATTCTCAGCAAGTTACTGTTAATGATGTTCCGCTTCCAGCCATCAGCCCTTCTGGAAACATTGAGATCTGTGCTGGTACTAGCGTTACGCTTGATGCAGGAAACGGATACGTACAGTATTCTTGGAGCACAAACCAAAACGGTCAATCCATTTCTGTGAATACCGCTGGAAGCTATCATGTCACAGTTACAACTGCTGGAGGTTGCGTAGGGACTTCGGCTGATGTTACAGTGATCGTCAATCAATTGCCGGTTGTTGATCTTGGTCCTGACACGGTGATCTGTACTGGTCACGTATTGACGTTGGATGCAGGAAATGCTGGATCATCTTATAGCTGGTCTACATTTGAAATCACCCAAACGATCAACGTTACGACTTCTGGTTTATATGTAGCCAATGTGACCGATCAGAACGGTTGTGTTGGAACAGATAACGTAGCTGTAACTGCAAGTGATCTTCTTGATCCGATAATCGTTGCAAATGGACCGATAACTTTCTGTGCTGGTCAATCAGTAGTGCTGGATGCTGGAGCTGGATATGATAGTTATCTCTGGAGCACAGGTGCTACTACGCAAACCATTACCGTTAGCGGTGCAGGTCTTATTGAAGTAGAGGTAATGGATCAATTTGGTTGTGGCGGAACAGATGACGAAGTTGTTTCAGTTCTTCAATTGCCGAATGCGGTTATTCAACCAAGTGGACCGATTGCGATCTGTAGTTCAGATACGATTACGCTTTCTGCAAGCAACACATTTGCTGCTTACAGCTGGAATCCTGGTGGAGCAACCTCAAGTTCCATTGATGTTTGGCAGTCTGGCTCTTACTCGGTAACGGTTACAGATCCGAACAATGGTTGTGTTGCAACATCCAATGTTGTTCAGGTAACAGTCAACAATTCAGCGCCTCCTGTTATTGTAGCCAGTGGTTCTGTTCAGTTCTGCGATGGTGGAAGCGTTAGTTTGAGTGTTGCGCCTGGTCCATACAACTCGTATCTGTGGACAAGCGGTTCAACAACCCCATCAATTGTGGTTACAGAAACAGGAGATTACGGAGTAACTGTTCAGGATGCGAATGGCTGTACGGATAGTACGCTTTTGGGTAATCCGCTGCATGTAGAAGTTTGGGATCCACAACCAATTGCTGTACAGCAAGGTGATAGTATTGTTGTTACCAACGGACCATTCGATCAATATCAGTGGTACTACAACGGTGGACCAGTTCCTGGAGCAACAGGACCGGTCATTCAACCAGCTCAAAGTGGTAATTACACAGTTCATGCCTGGGATTCGCACGATTGCGAGGGTGTTTCGTTCAACGTTGAATTCACATTCACTGGAATCGTTGATGTGAATGATATTTACGACATCAGTGTTTATCCGAACCCAACAAGAGGTATGGTTACGTTGGTTGCCGACTTCGGAAAATCAGTTGATCTGGTAATGTCATTGAAAGATGTGACAGGCAGAAGCATCATTGTTCCTGAAACGCTCAATAATGTTTCTTCCATCCGAAGAGAAATTGACCTCGAAAGTCTATCAATGGGAGTTTACTACTTGCAATTGGTGACTGAAGAAGGCATGGTTGTCAAGCCGATAATTAGAGACTGATAGCCGTTTGGTGTATCAATGAAATTTGAAAGCGGGGTTCAGAAATGAACCCCGCTTTTTTATTGGTTTAGTTTCATCTGATAAGATGTTCGTATTACCTTCAATTCATGAAACATCGTTTTTGGATTTTCATTTCCTCCTTGTTTGTAGTCTCATTACCTGCAACCGGACAAGTTCTTTTTGAAGAACTTTCTGGTACTATGGGTATTACTCACATGCACCGGTCATTCAAATATTTGGGTGGAGGAGTTGCTGTTTTTGATTTCGATAATGATGGCTGGCAAGACGTATATCTTACTGGTGGACAGAATTCAGATAAACTGCTTCATAATTTGGGAAATGGCCAGTTTGAAGATGTGACCATCCAGTCCGGCATCGGTGCTTTTTCGCAGACTTTCACGTTTGGGGTGACAACAGGAGATATTGATAACGATGGCTATCGCGATATTTTGGTGACAACTGAATTTGGAAGTCAAAGTATCATGCTTCGCAATCAGGGTAACGGAACGTTTACAGCATTGCCTAATGCAATAAATGATGGCACAACTTGGAAAACGGCCGCTTCTTTTGGGGATGTAAATAATGATGGGTTGCTCGATGTGTACATAACTTCCTATGTTTTTCAATCGGGTTTTATACAAGATGGAGTAGGAACGGTTATTGGGTTTGCTCACGATTGTAGTCCTAATATGTTGTTCTTGAACAATGGAAACTTGACGTTTACGGATGTTTCAGGTACTTATGGAGTGAATAATGAAGGCTGCGCGTTAGCAACTGCATTTACCGATTTTGACAACGATAGGGACATGGACCTTATGTTGGCTAACGATTTTGGAGCATGGGTTCAACCAAGCGCACTATTTGAAAATGAATTACCAATAGCGCAACTAGCGGATATAAGTGTACAGTCCGATATGGACCTATCGATTTACGGGATGGGAATAGCCATTGGCGATTATGATAAAGATGGCGATCTGGATTATTACCAGACCAACCTAGGCAGAAACGTGCTGAGTCGGAATGACAATGGATGGTTTGCAGATGTAACCACAGAAGCAAACTGCGAAAATGATTCGACAGGACAACTACTGAATACAAGTTGGGGAAGCTTCTTTTTTGATGCCGATAATGATTCGTGGCCTGATCTGTTTGTGTCAAATGGAGAGATCAACTCGGCCGATATCATTGCCAATGTATTGAGAGACCCGAATAAGTTGTTCCTCAATAATGGAGACGGCACTTTTACAGATATATCGGATGTGGCAGAAGTTTCATCTACCCTGAGGGGAAGGGGAGCCGCCTATGGCGATTTTGATAACGATGGTAGGCTGGACCTATTTGTAAATAATATTCACAAGGATAACGATTCGACCCATTTTGAATATTACCATAATATATCGGAAGTTGGAAACTGGATTGCATTCAAACTCCACGGAACTCAAAGTAATAGAGATGCCTTCGGTTCACACATCCGTTTGGTTCAGAATGGAGTATCCGTGTTAGCAGAAGTTGATGGTGGTTCTTCTCACGCTTCGCAGAACTCATCTGTTGTCCATTTTGGGCTTGGTGAAAATACAGTGGTTGATTCTGTCATCGTCAGTTTTCCAAGTGGCATCGATCGCATATTCACAAATGTGGAAGCAAACCAGATTCATCAAGTGTATGAGGATATCACCATAGGTGTTCACTCAAATGCTGATGAGTTTGATGAATTAATTGTGGTCAATACTGGTTCAAACCCAATAATCAGATCGTCTAGATCAAATGAAGTGTCGATTGCGTTGTTCGATATTTCAGGACGGATGGTTCATTCAGCAAGTATCCACTTAGACAATGGAGACAATCTCATGCAATTGCCCGATTTGTCATCAGGTGTTTATTTACTTCGCTTGACAACGAGATCGATACATACTACAAATCGAATATTCATCAAGTAATTGAATCGTTGCCTTCATATTGCAGATGATTCGCTTAGTTATTTCAATTGATCGACTAACGGAGGCGTTCGTTCGATTTAATGTATATTTTTACTGATCTGGCACTTTTATGACAATTGTCCGAAAAAATTATTTGAGACCATTCACATGAAGAACATTTATTCATTTCTATTCGTTTTCACTGCCTTTGCAAGTGTCTCGAGTGCTCAACAAGTGACTCAGACTTGGAGTGCACCAAGTTCGGTTACTATCGATAATGTAGGGAACTATGGCTACTCGGCTCCCGCGGTTACATTCAATCAAGGGCAGTTTACCTCAGGTTGCCGAGTATCTGATGTAGATGTGATTATCAATTGGGCGAAGACAGATGGAACTTGTTCTGCGCCAACTGGCGGTAGTTCTTATCACGAAGAAACAAGCTTTAGGATTGATGGGCCAACAGGGAATGAGGTTTTGGCTCAACCTGCTACTTGGTCTGGTAATGCCACGACCAATAATGTTATTACAACCTTCAATCAAGGGTCCACCATTCCATCTGGAACGCCCGCAACTGGAACTTATGGTCCGAACAATGGAAATCTTGACAATTACATTGGTGATGTGCCGTTCGGTAATTGGAATTTAAGGGTTGGTGACAACGATATTGACGATCCGGTTTGCTTGGTGTCCTATTCTGTGAGAATTACGACTTCTACAGATACGGATTCTCCCGTTTTTACTTCCGCCCCATCAAATTTCAATGTAAATACGGATCCAGGTAACTGTACTGCGGTTGTCACCTGGCCAACTCCGGTAGCTACTGATCAATGTTCGGTTACCTTATCGCAAACAGCAGGTCTTCCAAGCGGAAGCGCTTTCCCGATTGGAACATCTACTGTAACCTATCAGGCGGTTGATCCTTATTCACATGTCACTACACATTCGTTTACAGTTACGGTTACAGATAATCAAAACCCAACTGTGGCCTGTCCTGTAAACCCTAGTGCCAATGCTCCAAGTGGAAACTGTGCAGCTAACGTGAGTTTCACAACCCCAACCCCATCTGATAACTGTCCGGGTGCTACCGTAGCTCAAATTGCAGGCCCAACAAGCGGTTCGAGTTTCCCTGTTGGAAACACTACTGTTACGTTCCGAGCAACAGATGCTGCTGGCAACACAGGTGATTGTTCTTTTCAGGTTGAGGTTCTCGATATTGAAGACCCTGCTATTAGTTGCCCAGCAAACATCAATACTGTGTCTACCAATGGTAGCTGTGGAGCTCTGGTTACTTATTCTACACCTGTTGGAACTGATAATTGTTCTGGTGTGCAAACCGTCCTCACTGCAGGTTATCCTACTGGATTATCCTTTCCGTCAGGAACTACAACGGTCACATACTTGGCTATTGATGCATCAGGCAATCAAAATGATTGTTCATTTACGGTAACAGTAGATCCTGTGCCTAATGGAACACTGTCTTTGCCTCCTACATCTGTATGTCAAGGAAATCCAACTGACATCACATTCACTTTTTCCTCTGGTTCTGGTCCCTTTAATGTTTCGTTTACAGACGGTATTTCAGTTTTCACTGTCAACGGAGTTCAAAGTGGCGACACGTACACGATTGTACCGCCAACCTCCGTTACTTACAGCTATACTTCTATTCAAGACGCAACAGGTTGCGCTCGAACCTCTGGGTTTTTGGGGACAGCATCTGTTGTAGTAACGCCTATTCCGGTAGTTAACTTTAGTGGATTGGATCAAGTTTATTGTGTGTCTGATGCCGATGTGACGCTCACGGGAAATCAAAATGGAGGTTCATTCTCAGGTACTGGAATTGCTCCATTAGGTACTGGTACTGCGACTTTTAGCCCTTCTGGTGCAGGGCCAACTGGACCGTACGATATAACATATGAATTCACCGATATAAATGGATGTACTGATTCTCAAGTGCAACAGGTTTCGGTTGACGCTCAGCCTGTAGCAGATGCTGGCGCTGGTGGTGATGAGTGTGATCTGGATTTTACTTTTTCTGCTGTTCCAACAGTAGGTGTTGGAACTTGGACAACGGTCAGTGGTCCTGGATTGCCATTTTTCTCTGACATCAATAGTGCAACATCAATAGTGCAAGTTTCTGCGGTTGGTACTTATGTTTTCAGATGGACCGAAGTAAATGGCGAATGTTCCGATTTTGATGAAGTTACGGTCAATTTCTATCAAGTTCCATCTCCAAATCCAGGATTTGGAGGAGCTGAGTGTGACCTGAACTTTCAATTAGGGGCTACGCCAAGTGTCGGTGTTGGCACATGGTCAGCAATTGGTCCTGGAACAGCGACATTTACTCCAGATGCCAACGATCCAAATGCGGTGGTTGATGTTGATACATACGGGACCTATTCTCTGATATGGACCGAGGACAACAACGGCTGTTCTAATTCAGCTTCTATTTCTGTGGTCTTTGATCAACTGGCAGTGTCGAATGCCGGGTCAGGTGGCGATGAGTGCGATTTGAATTTCACTTTTTCTGCAGTGCCAAGCGTAGGAACGGGAGTTTGGACAGCAACAGGGCCTGGTGCTGTTACGTACAGTTCTCCGAATAGTCCTACAGCCACCGCTACGGTAAGTAATGACGGAACATACGTGTTCACTTGGACTGAGACCAGTGGTAATTGTGTTTCTGTAGATCAGGTAACCGTAAATTTCTATCAACAACCAGTTGCGAATGCAGGGTCTGGTGGAGATGAATGTGACCTTGACTTTGCTTTAAATGCAATCGCTAGCTCAGGTACTGGAACATGGACGTCATCTGATCCTGGAAACACAACATTTTCGAATGCATCAAGCCCTACATCAACCGTATCGGTTTCACAATATGGCACTTACGACTTTACTTGGACAGAGGTCAATGGGACTTGCAGTGACGCTGCAACTATAACGGTTAATTTCTACGAACAACCAACCGCAAATGCGGGATTGGGAGGAGACGAATGTGATTTGGATTTCACTTTCACTGGTGTCGCTTCTGTCGGGGTTGGACTTTGGACTTCTGTTGGACCTGGAACGGCAAGTTTTACAAACGATCTTGATGCGACTACAGATGTTACTGTATCGGCTTATGGAACTTACACCTTCACTTGGAATGAGATCAATGGAACCTGTTCAGATGCAGCTTCCGTTACCGTTAATTTCTATGAGCAACCAGTGGCCGATGCTGGAACTGGCGGTGATGAATGTGATCTGAACTTCCTGTTAGTTTCTACTCCGAGTGTTGGTCTAGGTGTTTGGTCAATTACCAGCGGACCTGGAGTTGCAACGTTTAATAATGCAGTTTCTCCCGTTTCTCTGGTAACCGTAGATACGTACGGCTCTTATGAGTTTACTTGGACAGAAACAAATGGAAGTTGTTCGGACGCATCAACAGTAACTGTGAACTTTTACCAGCAGCCTGTTGCAGATGCTGGAAATGGAGGTAACGAATGTGATCTTGACTTTGTGCTCTCGGCAGTGCCTAGCTATGGAAATGGATTGTGGACTTCTTCTGGACCAGGTTCTGCTTCATTCCTTGATGATGCTGATCCGAACACCGCCGTTACTGTTACTCAATCAGGAGCTTACACGTTTACTTGGACTGAAACGAACGGTTCTTGCGTTGATTCGGATGATGTTCAAGTTAATCTCTACGATCAACCAGTTGCTGATGCTGGGCAAGGAGGTGATGAATGTGACCTTAATTTCACTTTTTCGGGAGTATCTAGTTTTGGTACAGGAACATGGACCTACACTGGTGCTGGAAATGCCTTTTTCAGCAATGCAAATAGTGCGACTGGAGCTGTTACTGTAGATACGTACGGTTCGTACGATTTTACATGGACCGAGGTTAACGGAATATGTTCGGACGCAGCTACAATTACTGTTAATTTCTATCAACAGCCGGTAGCCAATGCTGGTAATGGAGGTTCAGAATGTGATCTTGACTTTAACCTTAATGCAACTGCAAGTGTGGGTGTAGGAACTTGGACTTTCACCGGACCAGGGTCTGCTACCTTTTCTCCAGATGGAAACACACCAAATGCAATTGTCACTGTGGATGCGACTGGACAGTACACATTTACTTGGACGGAAAACAATAGTGGATGTTCTGACTCTGAGGATGTGATTGTTGTCTTCAATCCGCTACCAGTTGTCTCGTTCTCTGGTCTTTTGCCAAATTACTGCATTGATCAAACGTCTCCTGTTGCTTTGACCGGGTCGCCAGCTGGAGGAACCTTTTCAGGTCTTGGCATTAGTGGAAATAGCTTTGTGCCTTCTATAGCTGGAGTTGGAACAATTTTTATCACTTACACTTACACAGATCTAAACGGCTGCACGGATAGCGAAACTCAAGCTGTTGATGTAAATGGACTTCCAGTGGTATCTTTCACGGGATTGTCTATGGCTTATTGTGAAGATGACGCGACCTCTTACACTCTTACAGGTGTTCCTGCCGGTGGAAACTTCAGTGGTTTAGGAATAAGCGGAAATGACTTCGTGCCTGTAAACGCGGGAGCGGGAATTCATACCGTCACTTACACTTACTCCGACCCATTCGGATGTACGAGTTTTGAAGACCAATCGGTCACTATCAATGAACTTCCGGTCGTATCGTTCACTGGATTGGCTGCTAGTTATTGTGAGAATGCTTCAAATGCTTCTCTGGTTGGGAATCCCGTTGGTGGAACATTCTCCGGAACAGGAATTATCGGAAGCGCCTTCAGCCCAGTTGCTGCTGGTGTTGGTCTTCATACTGTTACGTACACATATACTGATGTGAATGGCTGTACAAATAGTATTGATCAGCAAGTACAAGTAAATGACTTACCGCTTCCTGTCATTACACCTGGAGGTGTTTCAGAGATATGTGCAGGAAGCAACCTTGTCTTGAATGCTGGAGGTGGTTATTCGGTTTATAATTGGAGTAATAGCACGAACGGCCAAACCACTACGATCACCCAAGCTGGATCGTACAATGTGATCGTGACTTCAGATGAAGGGTGTTCTGGAACATCGGCTCCAATTCAAGTAGTCGTTAATCAGCCACCTGTGGTGGATCTTGGAAATGACACAACGATATGTACTGGTCAAGTATTGAACTTGAATGCTGGTAACAATGGAGCTACATATTTATGGTCAACAACGGAAATCACTCAATCAATAAATGTGACAACCACAGGAGCATTTACAGTTCAAGTAACTGATGGAAATGGGTGCATTGGAACGGATGACGTGGCCGTTACTGTAAGTAATCTTTTAGATCCTGTAATTGTTGCCAGCGGGCCACTGAGTTTCTGCGATGGAGAGAGCGTAACGCTTGATGGTGGCTCAGGATATTTTACCTACCTCTGGAGCACGGGAGAACAGACATCAACTATCGATGTCAATACATCGGGCGTAGTAGAACTTCAAGTTTGGGATCAATTTGGTTGTGGCGGAAGCGATGAAGCAATAGTGTCCGTTCTTCAGCTACCTAATGCTGTGATTTCTCCAGCCGGGCCAATCGCAGTTTGCAGCGGTGATTCGGTTGTTCTCTCTGCTAGTTCCAATTTTGCCAACTACGACTGGAGCCCAAATGGTGAGGGAACTTCTTCCATAACGGTTACTCAATCTGGGACTTATGCAGTAACTGTTCAGGATCCGAATAATGGGTGTGAGGCGACTTCTTCTCCTGTTCAGGTAACGATAAACATTTCTATTCCACCTACAATTGTAGCTAGTGGTGCCACTGAATTTTGTAATGGAGAAAGCGTAAGCTTATCGGTTCAGCCCGGTCCATATAATTCATACTTATGGTCCACAGGTTCAACCACTCCGTCAATTGTTGTAACTCATACTGGGGACATTTCAGTCACTGTACTTGATGCCAACAATTGTCTGGACAGTACTCTACTCGGAAATCCAATTCATATAGAAGTTTGGGAACCGCAGCCAATTGCAATGCAGCAGGGAGATAGCGTAGTTGTGACTAACGGACCGTTTAATCAATATCAATGGTATTTGAATGGAGGTCCTATTCCTGGAGCTACTGCAGACGTTTATGTCCCGTTGGTAAGTGGGAATTACTACGTTGAAGCGTGGGATGAAAATGGTTGTACAGGAACGTCTTTCAATGTTGAGTTCACATTTACTGGAGTCTTCGATTTGGAAAGTTTGGTAGACCTTGAACTATACCCAAATCCGACCAACGGAACTTTTACATTACAAGCTGAATTAGGAATAAACACTGATGTTACGCTAGCGTTACGAGACGTAGTGGGACGAGAAATCATGGTGCCAGAATATATTTCTGGAGTTTCCACAATTAGAAAAGAATTCAATATTTCACATCTTGATGCAGGCGTGTATTTTGTACAATTGTCAATGCCTCAGGGTGTTGTTGTAAGGTCTGTGGTAAAGAATTGAAATTCCTCGTTGAGGAACAGATGGTCAAATTGAAGGTGTCAATAATTAGTATTGACGACAGTTCGTTGTACTTTTAGCAGATTAATTATAGCCTCAAATACATGAACAAGTTTGTATCAGTCTGTTTATTCCTGTTTATTTCAGCTTCGTCTTTTGCTCAGTCAAACTGCGACTTTTGGTATGTGTCCCCTACGGGAGCGGGAACATTAGGAACATCTGACCAGCCGGTCACATTTGCATATGCACTTGCAAATGTGACACCAGCTCGTAACCATATCAGGGTACTTGGCGGAACCTATAGCTTTTCGGATAAGATTCTCCTTGTTTCTGATGTCACTATTGAAGGAGGCTATCAGATAAGTGGTTCAGATTGGGTTCTTTCCAGTAATGTGAATACCAACTTTAACGTGATTCCACCATTGGAAACCGTTAACATTGGTGGAACCGATGTTGGTCACTACGTAGGAGTGGAAGCTTCTGGTTTAACAGGATTCGTTTTACGCAATTTGACTATAAATGTAAAATTAGCTGGGGCAACTGGAACAACGGATAACAGAGGAAGAAATATTTATGGACTGTACTTGGATGGAAGTTCAGATTATACCATTTCACGGGTTGTTGTTAATACGGGCGATGCTTCAGACGGAGCAGGTGGAGTAGCAGGACAAAATGGGCTTTCAGGCGCTAATGGCGATCTCGGTCAACAAGGAAATTGTGATGGTTGTTTCTTCCCATGGTGCAATGCTGGAGCTGGAGCTCCTGGAGGCGCGGGTGGTCTTGGCGGTGGTGGAACTGCTGCTGGTCAAGATGGCACTGGTGTAAATGGTGGCGGAGGTGGAAAAGGCGGCAATGGAGGTGTAGAAGGATCCAATGCTGGTCAAGCAGGACAAGAAGGTGGTGGAGTTGCTAGTTCTCCCGCTAATACAACAGGGGGAGGAACAGCAGGAGGCGGAGGAGATCCAGGAGGTGACGGAGCGAACGGAAGTGCAGGAGCAAATGGAACTGCTGGAGCAAACGGTGCAAGCTCACCTGCTGGTACGGTTTCAGGTGGGTTTTTCATTCCCGGGGCTCAGGCCAGTGCTGGTGTGAACGGAATTGCTGGAAAAGGCGGTCGCGGTGGCGGTGGCGGTGGCGGTCAAGGCTGCTCTCTTTGTGATGATGGACCAGGAAATGCAGGTGGTGCTGGCGGTGGCGGAGGTCAAGCTGGAACTGGAGGAACTGGTGGTTATGGTGGTGGCTCCACATATGGGGTTTTTGCTTGGAGCAACGGTTCTAACGGGAACATAATTGATACAGAATTGAATCCAGGTGCCGCGGGTGCTGGAGGTGCAGGTGGACTAGGAGGAAGTGGAGCTGCTGGTGGAAATGGGGGAAATGGGGCAACGGCTTGTTCCTCAGAAATTGGTGAAGGTGGGGATGGAGGTGCAGGAGGCTCTGGTGGTTCAGGCGGCAACGGTGCTTCTGGAGCTAGTGGTGTTGCGTTAGCATCCGCATCAACTGGAACGGCACTAAATGTTTTAGGGACTACAGTTCCATCAACCTACAGTCCTGTTACGGTTTTTCAAAATCAAGGATGTACGAATTCTGAAATTACGATCTCTAAAAACGGTGGAAGTTTTGATCTCACAGGAATGGGGAATGCACAACTGGTCAATGATCTTGACTTGAATACCAGCAGTTTCACAATTGCTTCAAATAATGTTGCCGTGTATTATGGAACAACGGGTCAGCAGAATGTAGTGATCAGCGGAACAGTTTATAACGATTACATTGATATTGTAACTTCTAGACCATTGCCGGTGATAGAGGTTTTAATGAATAGCCTCCCTGTTTCCAGCCTCTGTGTCGGAGCGTCAGTTGACCTCAATACGCCTACAGTTGGTGCAAGTTATGAGTGGTCGATTGTGTCTAGTGCAATCGGTGCAGTACCCACAGGTGGAGCTTCGTCTACAAGTAGCTCTCATACCTTTAATTCGGTTGGAACTTTTTATGTGAAACTTCGGGTAAAGGATGAATGTTGCGGTTGGTCAATTCCAGTATATCAGGAAATAACGGTGACTCCCGGGCCGACCGTTGATCTTGGAATCGAGGATACAACCATTTGCGGACAGAACACGATAACTTTCGATGCTGGAATAGGCTTCAACTCGTATTCTTGGAGCCCTTCAGGAGACACAACTCAAACGTTAACGATTGACAACACTGGGATTTACACGGTTTTTGTAACCGATGCCAACGGTTGTGTAGGACAAGATCAGGTGCAAGTTGGGGTTAGTGAACCACTTAACCTGGTGGTTATTCCCGATGGTCCTACTTCATTCTGCGTAGGAGGCGAGGTTACATTAAGCTCTGATGCTGGATTTGCTACATATCTTTGGTCTGACGGAAGCACCACAGCTGATTCGCTTACGGTCACTCAATCAGGAGACTATTATGTTATCGTGGAAGACGATCTAGGCTGCACTGGCATATCGCAAATTGTTCAAGTGAGTGTTAATTCGCTACCAAACGCGGCCATAAATGCGCTTGGACCATTGTCGTTTTGTCCAGGAGACAGCGTAATTCTTGCTGCCCCGGTTGGATACGTTGGTTACGAGTGGTCATCCGGTTCTTCAAATGATAGTATTGCTGTGAATTCAGCTCAGCAAGTAACGTTGACAGTAACAAGTGCACAAGGATGTGTCAATAGCTCTTCTGTTGATGTAAGCATCTATCCACAGCCTAGTCCTCAGATATCGGGTGATGGACCGTTTGAGTTTTGCACAGGTGAAAATGTTGTTCTCAGTGTAGGTTCGAATTATTCCTCTTATTTGTGGTCGAGTGGTTCAACCAGTCAAACTATTACGGTAACAGAATCTGGTCTGTATGGAGTGAGCGTGATTGACTTGAATGGTTGTGTAGATAGCACATTACTTGCCACACCGGTCTCTGTGACCGTATTCGAGCCTCAACCAGTGATTGTTCAATCAGGGGATTCGCTTATTATTACGAATGCTGGCGATTTTGGGGCAATTCAATGGTATTACAACGGAAATCCAATCTCGGGAGAAAATGGATCCGTTTACGTCATTACGTCAAGTGGAAATTACACAGCATCAGGGACTGATGATAATGGATGTATGGGCTTTTCGCCAAACTACGAGATGACGTGTTGTGTTGGAATCGGAGAGATAAATGACTTAAGTTATTTGAACATTTATCCGAATCCAACTTCGGGCATGATTACGCTCGAGGCGGAATTTGTCAATGAAACGGAAGTCTCGATCCTCATATTTGATATTGCTGGAAAGGAAATGATTGCATATTTCTTCGGTACTCCCGTTTCGAGCGTTCAGAAGTCATTCGACTTGAATACGTTGGCATCGGGCGTTTACTTTTTGCGGGTTACAACGAACAATGGAGCAATCGTTCACCGAATTGTCAAAAAGTAAGAAGGGGCTTTTATCAGATCCCCATGATTTTAAACACCTTGTTGAATTTGTTGTGAGATATGTTCAACGAGAAGAAAAAACATTAATTTCGTTCACTTATCAACTGTGAATTTTAGGCAACCCCGATATGAAAAAAATATTACTGTTCATTTTTGCTGCTTCTATTTGTTCTGAGACTGCTTTTTCTCAGATTGAAACAGTTTCTAGATCTTTCTACAACGCAAGTTCGGTCTCAGTCGATAATCAGGTCTTCCCATTGACCCCTGTCTCTTTTGCTTCAACTGACTTTACTACTGGCTGCGTGGTTTCTGATGTTAATGTTGTGATTGAATGGGCCAAAACAGCAGGCACTTGTACTGCGCCTACTGGAGGTAATTCTTTCCATAATGAGACTAGCTTCAGAATAGTTGGCCCAACTGCCACTCAAGATCTTGCCGTTGCTGGAACCTGGTCTGGCGCTGTTTCGACTACCTCGGTCACCACCACGTTTAGTGATGGAAATGCTATTCCTTCTGGAACTCCTGTTACTGGGACTTTTGGGCCCAATGCAGGCAGTCTTGCGGTTTATAATGGTCAATCTCCTTTCGGTTCGTGGCATTTAGAAGCTGGTGATAACAATATAGGTGCGCCTCTTTGTATTACTTTTTATGAAGTTCAGGTGAGCGTGGATGGTGACGTAACTGCTCCTCTGATAACACTTCCTGCTGATATTACCGTAAATGCAGACCTAGGTTCATGTACCTCAACGGTTAGTTGGACACCTGTGACTGCAACTGACGCATGTACTGCAACATTAACTCAATTGAGCGGTCCAACGAACGGTGGCTTGTTCACAACAGGGGTGACTCCTGTTACTTTTCAAGCTTCTGACCCTTACGGGAATATTGCTACTCAAAGTTTTAACGTAACTGTTATAGATAATCAGAATCCAACTATCACTTGTCCTGGTACTGTTTTCGCGGGATGCAATACGGTGGTCAATTATCCACTTCCAATTGCGTCAGATAACTGCTCGGGGGTTACGTTAAGTTTAAGCTCTGGTCCAGCAAGTGGCGGAACTTTTGCTCCTGGAACGACAGTAGTAACATATGATGCAGTTGACGCTTCTGCAAATGTGGCTTCTTGTTCATTCAATGTTGTTGTGGATGTTCCTTCTACCGATCCCACATCAGTCACTGCAAGTACCACTGCGGTTTGTTCTGGTGCACCTGTAACACTTTCCGTTAATGGCGGAACATTGGGAACCAATGCCCAATGGTATTGGTACATTGGAAGTTGTGGAGGTCAGTTGGTTGGTGCAGGACAGAGTATCACAGTAAATCCATTGTCCACTGCAAACTATTTCGTTAGGGCTGAAAGTTCTTGTAATAGTACTGTGTGCGTCAACGTACTTGTGAATGTAACTGCCGCTCCAACTGTAGGTTTCAGTGGAATTACAAGTCCAAGCGCATGTGGAGCGGCTGATGGTACTATAACGGCAGTTGGTAGCGGTGGAACACCTCCTTATACGTTTGTCTGGAGCAACGGATCGGTTGGTGCTACAATTGTAGGACTTGCTGCAGGTCCTTATGAGGTTGAACTCATTGATCAAAATGGATGTACTGATTTTTCGTCAGTTTCCTTAAATGATCCAGGTGCATCGGTTGTATCTGTTGTAAGTAGTGATATCGATAACATAATTTGTGTGGGAGAGACTGTAACGTTTACCGCTTCGGGAGCATTTCAATATCAGTTTTACGTTAATGGCATTCCAGTTTCAACGCAAAATCCATTTGTAACTAATGCGTTGCAAAACGGAGATAATATTTATGTGACAGGTACGGATTACAATTTCTGTACTTACACAACGCAAGGACTTGCGATGACCGTTCATGATAATCCGCTGATTGACGAAACTGTATCTGACCCAAGTGCGTGTGCAGCTTCTGATGGCACTGTAATTACGAGTGTTTCTGGAGGATTACCACCTTATACATACTTGTGGAGTAATTCTGAAACTACACCAAACATTTCTGGGCTACCAGCAGGACCATATTTTGTGACCGTAACAGATAATCGTGGTTGTTTTTCCAACGAAACCTATGCCTTGAATGATCCAGGTGCTGCCTCTGTAACGTTAGCAAGTTCAGAAGATCCTAACAACATTATTTGCGCTGGAGAGTCAATCACATTCACTGCATCTGGTTCTGTTACCTACAACTTCTTTGTTGATGGACAGTCAGTTTCCACTACTAATCCGTATACGACCACCGCTCTTACTAATGCTCAGTCAGTAGCAGCAACAGGAACGGATGCGAACAACTGTACTGCTACAAGTAATATCATTTATCCGACCGTCAATCCAGGTCCAATTATTTCGTTGATTTCCAATGATACCGATAACGTGATTTGTGTTGGGCAAAGCATTTCGTTCTTCGCTTCAGGAGCACTTTCGTATGAATTCTTTGTTGATGGTGTGTCTCAAGGACCAGCTAGTTCCACAGCAGTCTTTGTAGCAACTGCTCTTGTTGATGGGCAAGTTGTGACTGTTGTAGGTACTGATGGCAATGGTTGTGACGTTGAAAGTACTGGCATCACGGTTACAGTTAACCCTAGCCCTACAATTGCAATAACCAGTAGCTCTGATCCTACTTCTTGTGGTGCAACAGATGGTGCGATTACTGCTGAAGCTAGTGGTGGAACCCCAGGCTACACTTATACTTGGAGCAATGGTGATGTTGGTCCAACGGTTGCGACTCTTAATGCTGGCAATTATTTTGTGTTGGCGACTGACGATGCTGGATGTACTGCAGCTACAAGCGCATCTCTAAGTGATGTTGGCTCAAGTCCAGTTACTCTGGCTTCAACAGCTACAAATAGCACAATATGCGGTGGCGAGTCGGTAACGTTTACCGGAACCGGAGCAACTACGTATGTATTCTTCGTAAACGGTCAGCAGGTTACCACAAACAATCCATTCGTTACAGATTCCTTGATGGATGGCGATATCATCGCAGTGATGGGATTGGACACACAACTTTGCGCTGCTACCAGTGCACCTGTTACCTACACGGTTCATCCCGAGATTCAGATCGGCATATCTTCTCTTCTCAATCCGAGTACTTGTGGAGCTTCTGATGGTCAGATAAATACAATTGTTATTGGGGGTGTTCCAGCTTACACATATGCTTGGTCTAATAGTTTCACTACTGCGAATGCGATTGGGGTTCCTGCTGGAGCTTACTCTGTTACGGTTACTGATTCTAATGGATGTGAATCAAGTGATGCTGCTTCGTTAAGCGACCCAGGTACCCTTAGTGTTTCTTTGGTTGCAAGCCCGTCCGGTCTTATCATTTGTGAGGGGACGGAGATTGAGTTTACTGCAGCGGCAAGTAGTGCTAGCACGTTCGAGTTTTTCCTTGATGGAGTTTCTGTTGGATCAACGAATCCATACCTGAACTCAACGCTAGTTGATGGGCAGACAGTGGCCGTTACTGGCACAGATGTGAACAGCTGTACTGCGACTAGTCCAGGTTTGACGTATCAGGTGCTTCCTAATCCATCTGTAACCTTGGCGTTCTCGAATCAAGCGTGTTCGAATGGTGCCGAAATAGAATTTGTAGAGGGGTCTCCAGCAGGAGGTACTTATACGGTTGTCTATAATGGATTCCCAATTATCGGTGACCTTTTCTTCCCAGACCTTGCTGGTCCAGGAGCTATCAATGTTGATTACACGTATACAGCTGCAAATGGTTGTTCAACTACTGCTTCAGATGATTATATCGTTTTACAAGCACCGCAGGTTGATTTAGGTAATGACACAACTGTTTGTAGCATTACACTTGATGCAGGTATCGGATACAACTCTTATGATTGGACAAATACTGGAGAAACAACCCAAACAGTACAAGCTAGTGTGACTGGTATTTACGAAGTAACTGTAGTTGATGGCAACGGTTGTATTGGGGGGGATCAGATAGCAGTTATAGTTAATCCTATTCCTGCGCCTGTGATATCTGGAGGTGTTCAGTTCTGTATTGGGGATTCTGCTTATCTAACTACGGATCAATCATATTCAAGTTATGATTGGTCGACCGGATCTACCACCTATGAAGAGGCAGTATATACTTCGGAGACGGTAACGCTTACAGTAACTAACCAATATGGTTGTGTTGGAACAGCACAAGTGGTTACTGTTATGAATGAGCCTCAACCAGGTGCAGTGATCACTTGGGATGGACCATTGGAATTCTGTGTTGGTGAATCTGTTCATTTGGACGCAGGACCTGGATATGCATCATACCTCTGGAGTCACGGTTCTACAACACAAGTTGTCACTATCATTGAATCAGGTCAGTATTACGTGGTTGTTTTGGACGGAAATGGATGTATCGACAGTTCGATGGTTGCAGATCCGGTTATCGTTACTGTTACTGACCCAGAGCCTATCGTTCAAGAGTCTGGCGATATTCTGACCATGACCAATGCCACTGATTTCAGTACGTATCAATGGTATTTGAATGGAGACCCAATTCCTGGTGCTACTGGTGCTACATATGACATTGCCGGTACAGGTAGTGGAAACTATTCCGTTTGCGTAGTTGATGCTGGTGGTTGCGAAGGATGTTCCTTTAATTATGAGATGTCATGTTGTGTAGGGATTGAAGAAGCGAATTTTGATGGTAACGTTAATGTTTATCCAAATCCGAATAATGGGCTGTTCACTGTAGAGGTTGACTTGGTTCAGCAAATGAACCTCAGCATTGGATTGTTCGATGTGATCGGTAAGCAGATTTGGATGGACGATGCAATTGGAAACACAAGCCAAATGCGTAAGCAATATGATCTGAGCGAAATGCCTGATGGTGTTTACTTCTTGAGAATTCGCGCTGACAATCAGACTACTGTTGTAAAACTCATCAAGCAACAGTAAAACTTGAAGTTGTATAAAAGAAAAGCCCCGCTATTAGCGGGGCTTTTTTAATTGACGTAGATCAAGAAACTATCCTCTCAAGTGGTAGCTTTTAGGCTGTACAAAGGTTCTGATTCCTGCATGCGAAAGGGTTGAACCTAGGCCTGATGCACCACGTCCGCTCCAAGGAAGGTTTGGGCTTACACGATCGCAGCAATTCCAGTAAACGGTACCAGAATTCAATTGATTCATCAATCCAAGTGCACGCGACTCGTCAAGCGTATAAACAGCCGAAGTCAATCCGTAAGGAGTGTCTAGCATCAGCTTAACAGCTTCTGCATCACTCTTCACTTTCTGGATTCCGATTATAGGCCCGAAACTTTCATCCAGCATCACTTGCATGCTGTGATCTACATTGGTTAGAACAGTAGGTTCAAAGTAGTAGCCATTACCACCTGTTGGTTTGCCTCCCAGTAAAAGTTCAGCACCCTTAGCAACGGCATCAGCAACCTGTTGTTCCAACACGGCCACTTGTTGAGACCGAGTAAGTGGCCCAATAAAGGTTCCTTCTTCGCTCGGTGCGCCCAACTTCATGGTCTTTGCTTCTTCTACGAAAGCAGCCACATAATCCTCATAGATATCCTCGTGAACGTAAATCCGTTCTACCGCACAACAACTTTGGCCATTGTTGTAAAAAGCTCCTTCAACACCTGCTGCAGCGGCTGATTTTACATCAACGTCTTCGCAAACATACATTGGGTCTTTTCCACCAAGTTCCAATCCAACTGGAACGAGTTTGCTGGCAACACGTTCTGCAATGTATTTTCCTGTGCCGTATGAACCAGTGAAGAAATATCCGTTCAACGGCAAATTCAAAAGGGCTTCTCCAGCGTCTTTCGCTCCTATCACCACTTGAAAAACATCCTTCGGAACGCCTGCTTGCCAAAGCATATCAGCCATGTTCAAACCCGTAAGCGTGCTGAATTCTGATGGCTTGTAGAGCACTGCGTTTCCACCGATAAGCGCTGGAATAAATACGTTCATTCCAACCAGAATAGGGTAGTTCCATGCGGAAATATTGGCAATTACGCCAAGTGGTTCATACATCAGTTTTTCCCGAGTAGCTCCTTCAGTAACCATCCACTCTTCTGCCAGGTATTTCTCACTGTTCTCAACGAAATACTGACTTCTGCCAACACCTCCGTTTATTTCTCCTTTGGCCTGACCAAGCGGTTTTCCGACCTCGGCACTTAGGTCTGCTGCAATCTTATTGGCATTGGCCAACATAAGCTCATTGAACTTGGCAATGCAAGCAATTCGCTCCTTCAATGGCACTTGCGCCCATTGTTTCTGAGCAGCTTTAGCAGCCTCATATTTGCTTTGAATGGATGCAGCGGTATCTTCTGCAATCTCCTTAATGACCGCTTCTGTAGCGGGATTGATGATTTTCATTTATCTGTTTTAGCGAATGACAAAAATGTGTTGATGATCTTAAACGGATCGATAAGCTTATTGCCCAAGGTGTGGAAGAATTCGGGATGCCATTGCACACCCAATATCTTTCCAGGTTCAGCATTTTCGTGGATGAATGCCTCCAGAATCCCATCTTCTATGCAATAGGCTTGCGGAATAAGTCCTTTTCCAATGTCTTTTGCGGCCTGATGGTGAACAGAATTGACCATCGGGGTTTCCGAATTCTTATACAATGATTCTAAGAACGAACCCGGTTCGAACCGTACTCCGTGATGTACATGGTCATATTCAATCGCATCGCGGTGCTTGATGCTTTCAGGCCGTTGAGTGTCAATGTCCTGAAAAAGTGTTCCTCCGTAATAGGCGTTCATGAGTTGAAAGCCTCGGCAAATGCCAAGAACCGGCTTTTCTTCCTTGATGAAAAGATCCATCAGTTCCAATTCATACTCATCTCGGATACGATCTCCTAGCCATCTTCCTATGGGTGCTTCGCCATAAGATTCAGGCGCTAGATCGGCACCACCTTGCAGCACCAAACCATCCATTTCCTTGATGATTGCCAGCTTTTCAGCTTTCGGCAATTCAGGAATAAGTACTGGCATTACATTAGGTCTTGCAATGTAAGCGGCCATGTCGTTTTCGAGGTACGAAAGTGTTTTCGGTCCGAAGGTTGTCCTGTCTAGGTCAGGATGGAAAAAGCACGCAGAAACTCCGATTTTGATCATGGCGCAAAGATACATTTGCAATACGTCCGTGCTTGCAGCGTTCCTTAACTTTATCGCTGTATGAAGTTGCTAATTCAGACACTTTTCTTGGCTCTTGTTCCGCTTGCGCTTTTAGGGCAGAATGTCAAGTGGGAAACAACCTCAATCAATTTTGGAACTGTTCGCGATTGGAATAGTCCTGAAGCGACTTTCAAGTTTACCAACACAGGAAAGACTAAGCTGATGTTCTTGCCACAGAAGCATAGTCGTGATGTGTTGGTCCGTTATCCCAATCGTGCTTTTCAGCCAGGCGAGTCTGGCGAGATCACCATTCAATATTACACTTCCGAACAAGGTGCTTTTTCAAAAACGGTTGAGGTTTACACCAATGTTTCAAACAGGTCTCAACAGCTCACGGTGAAAGGAAATATCAAGAGCATTTACGCGAATGCCCTTACTTCGTGCCCATCTTTCCAAGATCCAGCACCAGCAAAAAGCTCTGATCCTAATGTGGTTCAAGTGGTGGATGCAGCCACAAATCGTCCTATTCCGAACGCGAAGGTCGAAGTGTTTGACCGCGGCATTCGAAAGGCCATGAATGGAACCAATTTAGAAGGCGTTGCCGTTAATTGGATTGAGTCAGGGAAATACGTTGCGGTCGCTTCGAAGCTTGGATACGAAAAGGCTGAACAGGAAATCGTTTTTACTAAAAGGGATCGGACTCAAGTAATCTATTTGAACCGGAGATCGACCGAGACTGAAATCAATACGGAAGAGTTGCTTGTAGCTGTTGAGGATAGGAGGGATGAAGTGAATGAGAAACCAGATGAAAGATATCAGACATCAGCACCCGTTCAGGAAGTTATCGACTTGGGAATTACCACCAATGATGTTTTGGAAAACGAACGTGAGCAGTTGGACGAAATTGATCTTGGAATTACGATCAATCAGGTTATGTCGGATGAATCAGTTGATGCACGAACAAATGATTTCGAAGACGTTGATCTAGGAATTAGTTCGAATGAGCAATGGGAAGAGCCAGAGATTGCGGGTGCGGAATCAAACAGAAGTGCCGAAGAAGTCAATGAAGAAGACATCGATCTTGGAGTAGCCACGAATGATCAATTGGAAGAGGAAAATGTACGACCCTTGGCTACTGAAGTTGAACTATCCGAAATCATTGATCGTGAACCTGTGCCGATTGAAGTCGAAGCATCGGAAATAGAAAATGAAGTTGAAGCGGCTTTGGCTGAGGCTGAAAGGAATGAAGTTGAGTATGACTTAGAGTCTGAATCGGAGCCTGAATTCTCCAATGAGAAATATCGCCCAAATAATGTGCTATTGCTATTGGATGTGTCTGGTTCTATGAATGACGATGGTAAGATGGATAAGCTGAAATCCTCTATTCGCAGGTTGGTGATGATGCTTCGCGAAGTGGATGTGCTGACAATGATTGCGTACAATTCAGATTCGTGGGAACTGCTGCCACCAACTCCGGTGAAGGATAATCTGGCAATTTTGGCGTTGGTGGATAGCCTCGAACCTTTTGGTTATACCAACGGTGTAAAAGGAATGGAAACGGCCTACGAAAGCCTGGAAAAGCAGCTCATCCAAGGTGGAAATAATCAACTCATTATTGCAACTGATGGAAAATTCAACTCCTCTAAATTCTCTGAGAAAGACGCTATTCAACTTGTGAAGGATAATTCTGACAAGGGAATTGTGCTTTCAATCATCGGCTTTGGCGAGGATAAGGAAGCGGCTAAAATGATGAATAAACTGGCCGAGATGGGTGATGGAAACTTTCTTCAAGTAAGAGACGATGAAGACCCAACAGAATTGCTTGCTGAAGAAATTAAAAACCGTTCCCGCGTTTTAGGAGAGACACATTGAGTTGGACTCGGATTTCGGCCCACAAAAAAAGCCGATACATTTCTGCATCGGCTTTTCAATTTCAATATTCAAATATCAATGATCGTGACCAGAATGATCAGTTCCATCATTTGGATCATGAGCTGGAGCGTTAACCACACCTTTGATACGGATCACTTTTGAAGACTCAACAGCATTTGAAGTCAACGTAACTGTTTTCTCGAATGCACCAGTTCTTTTTGTGTCATAATGAACTTTGATGGTCGATGAAGCTCCTGGAGCAATCGGCTCTTTTGGCCATTCTGGCGTAGTACAACCACAAGATCCTTTTGCATTTGAAATGATCAATGGCTCAGTTCCTACGTTCGTGAATTTGAACTCTCGGTTACCGTCAGAATCATTTTCAATGGTTCCGTAATCCAATGTTTCAGTTTCAAATTTGAAAGCTGCTCCGCCTGCTGCTTCTTCTTGGGCAAAAGCGAAAGTTGATGTTGCAAACAATGCAACCAAGGCAATAACTGTGTTTTTCATTAGTAATAGATTTTGTTTGAAATTCCTTTAGCAATTAGAGTGCCGAACGGTAAATATCGTAGAAATTATTTCTTGACACAGGTTTTGGGTTATTTGGATGGCAGAAATCTGCGAATGCAAGATCGGCCAACGGCTCCAAATGTTCTTCTTTTACCTCAATTGCCGACAATCTGGTAGGAAGTCCTAAGCGCTCGTTCAGTTTAAACAGCTCATCGATCAATTGGATTCCGTTTCCATTTTTCAAACCGATAGCATTCGCCATGGCTTCAAATCGGTCTTCAAATCCATCCAAGTTGAATTTCATTCCATAAGGAAGATTCACTGCATTCGCCAAACCATGATGTGTATCCAACAATTGCGAAAGTGGATGAGCCAATGAGTGAACTACACCCAAACCTTTTTGGAATGCTACTGCACCCATCAAACTTGCGAGCATCATATCGGCACGTGCCTGCTCATTCTGTCCTTCATGAGTCGCTTTTTCAATTGATCTGCCGATCAACTTTATGCCTTCAAGTGCAATTCCATCACACATTGGGTGATAATTCTTTGCAACGTATGCTTCCATGTTGTGCGTTAGGGCGTCCATTCCAGTAGCTGCAGTCACGAATGGCGGCAAGCCAAAAGTTAGAGATGGATCGGCAAAAACACGGCTTGCCAACAATTTTGGCGAGAAAAGGATTTTCTTCTGATGCGTCACGTCATCTGCAATGATGGCGCTTCGACCAACCTCACTTCCGGTTCCGCTTGTGGTAGGAACAGTTACGAAATACGGCACATCTTCGGTCACATATTGATCACCACCGATAAGGTCATCATAATCAAATAGGTCGCGGTGATGATTGATGGCCAAAGCAATAGCACGCGCTACATCCAATCCAACACCACCGCCAATTCCGACTATACTATCGCAATCCGCACCTGCAAAAGCTGCCTTGCCTTTCAGCACGTCCGATTTTACCGGGTTTTTGTGCATTTCTGCATACACGGTTGGTTCCAGTCCTGCTTTTTTCAGTCCATCGATTATTTCTTGGAAGAAAGGAAGTGTGGCAACAATAGGGTCTGTAACCACCAGTGGTCGCATTTTTCCCTGCTCTTTCAGGTGGGCAGGAAGTTCCAAAATGGCACCAGATCCGAAGCGGATAACTGTCGGGAAATTGAATTGAACTATTTGACTCATTTTAGTTTAGTAACGATAGATTTTGAGGACGTAAAGCTAATCTGCACATTGATCTGTATATTCGTATCATCAATACAAAACACATGAAGTTTTTAACCACCCTTTCAATTGCCGCATTGCCTTTCCTAGGTATGGCGCAATCCATCGAGCCAGAAGTAATTGCCAGTGCTGGCGAGCATTTCGATAACGGTTCAGTTCAGCTTAGTTGGACACTTGGCGAGGTGATGATTGACACCTACGATAATGGAACAAACATTCTTACTCAAGGTTTTCATCAAACAAACCTGACAGTGACTTCCATTGAAGAAACATTGGCTGATATTCGATTGAACATGTACCCGAATCCAACGTCAGAGTTGCTGAACATTGAATTGGGAAATAACGAATCTGACATCAATCTTCAATTATTTGATATGAGCGGAAAATTGGTTCATCAGGCGAAAATTGAGGCCTATCAGACCAAGTTCGTACTTCCTATGAATCAAGTTGCAACTGGCAATTACCTGGTTCAAATGCAAAGCGTTGATGGGAAAATGAATACTACCCATAAAGTGATTAAGGCTGGAGTTACGCAATAATCCGAAATTGATATAAATGAAAAAGGCCGCTCTACCGCGGCCTTTTTATTTGTCAGAAATTGAGATTAAATAATCTCAAAATACCTTTTCGTTTCCCAATCAGTAACCGCTTTAGAGAATTCGCGCCATTCCCATTCGCGTGTGGCAACAAAATGGTTCACAAACTCTTCTCCGAACAGTTGTTTCGGAATGTCTGAATTCTTCATGGCCTGTGTTGCATCCCAAAGATTTCTTGGAAGTGTTCCCGCTCCTTTGTCGGCATAACCATTACCGATTGTTTCTGGCAATTTGAGTTCGAGTTTGTTCTCAATTCCATACAAACCAGCTGCCAAACAGGCCGACATGGCGATGTACGGATTGGTATCAGAACCAACTACGCGTGTTTCCAATCGACAGGATTTTGCCCCAGCAGGAAGCGCTCTCAGCGCCACGGTTCTGTTGTCAACTGCCCATGTCAATGTTGTAGGCGCCCAAGCACCTTCTACCAAACGCTTGTAGCTGTTGATGGTAGGAGCGATCATTGGCAAGATGTACGGTAGACAAGCCAATTGCCCGGCCATGTAGCTTTCCATCAGTTTGCTCATGCCCTTATGGCCTTTGGCATCGGAGAAAAGGTTCTTCTTTTCGTCCCAAAGACTTTGGTGAATGTGTCCGCTGCAGCCAGGTAGTTTCGGACTGATCTTCGCCATGAACGTTGGAATGACGCCATGTAGATGCGCAATCTCCTTCACCCCGCCTTTGAACAGAACTGCTCTATCAGCAGATTGCAGAATATCTCCGTACATGATGGCTGCTTCGTAAACTCCTGGGCCAGTTTCGGTGTGCAAGCCTTCTATCGGCACATCAAATTGATCCATGTATTCGAAAATGTCGTTGAAATATTCCTTCTCTTGCGAGCTTCTCAAAAGCGAATACCCGAACATTCCTGGTGTAAGTGGCTGCGGCTTGGTAAATCCACGTTCGTGCAGATCATCAGCATTCTCAGCAAAATTGAACCATTCAAATTCCTGACTGAAAAATGGTTTGAAGCCCATTTTCTCAGACTTTGCTTTTACGGTTTTGAGCAAACTTCTTGGACAAACGCCCAATGGTTTTTCTTGAGCATTGACAAAATCTGCCAAGAAAAAAGGAACGTCATCATCCCACGGAACGAGGCGGAAGGTGCTGAGGTCGATGCGCGCTTGTGCATCTGGGTAACCGGTGTGCCAACCTGTGTAGCTCACGTTATCGTAGGCTAAGTCTGAGCTGTCCCATCCGAAAACCACATCGCAGAAACCAAAACCGCCCTCTACCGCAGAAAGGAACTTGTCTTTGCGCATGAGTTTGCCACGGAGCACGCCATCAATATCGGTGACGGCCACCTTGATCTTATTGTGTGATGAGTTGCGAACCTCGTTCAGAATGTGTTCGCGTGAAAGTTCTTTGTCGTTCATGGAATTAATGTGTTGTTTGATTTGAGAAATCCTCCGCCTTACTTCGACAAGCTCAGCACTGGCCGTGCCTTGGCACCTCCTTTTAAAGGAGGAACCAGCTCATTCTCCCTTTTAAGTGGGTGTCACGAAGTGACGGGGGATTAAGTTTTGCCATAGATTAATTTATACGCAACGAATGAGCCTGCCATCAGGCCAATGAAAATGAGTGCCAATTGTAAGTTGTAGTAGCTCATCGCCACCATAGAAATGCTGGCGATGATCAATGCCAAAGCAGGAAAAATAGGGTAGAAGGGAACTTTGAACGGTCGTTCCATATCGGGTTCGTTCTTTCTCAGTCTGAAGAAGGAAATCATGGATATGATGTAAAGCGCCAAGGCCCCGAAAACAGCAATTGTAATTATTTCATCAGTCCGTCCTGATAGTAATGCAATGAGCCCGACAACCATGTTGGCGATAAGGGCTACAGCAGGAGTCTTAAACTTAGGGTGAACCTTTCCTAGAGCTTTGGGAGCCAAATTCATTCGTCCGAATTCGTAGGTGGCACGACCTGCTGCAAGGATGATTCCGTGGAAGGAAGCAACGAGCCCAAAGATTCCAACATAGATCAGTAGGTTGTACAGCATGCTATCGGCACCAACGGCATGCGATAAGGCCAGCAGAAGAGGCTTGTCCGAAGCGACTCCTGGCGATTCATAGACAATTGCTTCCCAACCCGCCACACCAACAGAGGAAGTAAAAGTCAATATGCATAGAATCACCAACGTAAGAATAGCTGAGCCAAAACCTATGAGGACATTCCGTTGCGGATTGATGGTTTCTTCGGCCACGTTTGCCACGCCCTCAATCGCCAAGAAAAACCAGATGGCAAAGGGAATGGCAGCAAAAATTCCAGGAATTCCATTGGGGAAGGCGTTGGTGGTCAAGTTCACCATTTCGAAGTGGGGGAGACTCGCTCCCGCAAAGACCAACAGTTCGATGACGGCAATGATGGTGACGAAAAGTTCGAATGAGGCGGCCAATCGTACTCCGATGATGTTCACCAAAGTAAAAATCAAGAAAGCCGCCATGGCGACTACCGGAATGTTTGTTTCACCGAGGAATGGGATAATAGCCACGTAATCTATTTGAACCTTGGTGTTGACAAATGCTCCAATCGCTGCGGCAATGGCAGGCGGAGCAAACACAAACTCGATGATCTGCGCCATGCCTCCCAAAAATCCCCAGTTTCTACCCAGTGCCCTGTCCGCATAGTCGAAGGCACCACCAGCCTTGGGAATGGCGCAGGCCAATTCGGTGTAGCTGAAGGTGAAGGTCATGTACATGATAATGATGAAGAACGTGGCAATGGCCAAACCAAGGGTTCCGCCTGCTTCAAGGCCGTAGTTCCAGCCGAAATACATGCCCGAGATCACGTAGCCAACGCCCAAGCCCCAAAGCATGATCGGGCCAAGTGTGCGTTCTAATTTGGGTGAATCGGTGGTGTTTTCCATTGGCGAAACGCCTAATTTAGACAAATTGCAAGCTATAGAAATAGACCACCATGGAAAACAAAGACATCATCGTTTACGGAGCGTACGGATATACAGGCGAGTTGATTGTTCGAAAGTGTCAAGAGCTCGGTATCAAGCCGCTTCTTTCTGGTAGAAATGAAGCTAAATTGAAGCCTATTGCCGATAAGTACGGACTCTCTTATTTGGCTGCCGACCTGCAAGCAGATGATCTGGATGCTTTGCTTTCTGGTTCGAAAGTGGTGATACACGCGGCCGGTCCATTCATCCATACGTCCAAAGCGATGGTGGAAGCATGCATTCGGAATGGTGTGCACTATACGGACATCACGGGCGAGATCGCTGTTTTTGCCCAAGCCAGAAAGTATGATGAACAAGCAAAAAAGGCAGGAGTGATGGTGCTTCCCGGTGTCGGTTTCGATGTGGTACCGAGCGATTGTCTGGCAGCTCATCTCAAATCAAGAATGGCGGATGCGGATGACCTTGTCTTGGCTTTCTATGGAACGGGAAGAGCTTCGCGAGGAACGAGTTTGACCGTGGTGGAAGGTTTGGGCTACGGAGGAACCATCCGAGAGAATGGAAAGATCAAACAAGTTCCGGATGCCTATGACGTGAAGAAGTTTGATTTCGGTCCGAACCGAATGTCAGCAGTGACCATCCCTTGGGGCGATGTTTATACCGCGTTCTTCAGCACTGGAATTCCAAATATCAAGGTTTATATGGGATTGCCAGAGAAGGTTATCAATGGCATGAAATGGAGTAAATGGTTAGGTTGGCTGATGCGCACCGAGTTTGTAAAGAACCGCGCCCGCGCCAAGATCATTGCTGGAAAAGCGGGCCCGAGCGATGCCGCGAGGGAGAAAGCCACAACCTACCTGATTGGAACGGTAACCGACAAAAGCGGAAAGTCGCTCACATCAACCATTCAAACCCAGGAAGGCTACACACTCACGGCCATGACCTCAGTTGATATTGCGTCCAAGATCGCATCAGGAAATTTCAAACCAGGCTTTCAAACACCAAGCTTGGCTTACGGAAAGGATATCATCTGCACGGTGAGCGGTGCTCAGTTTGTGGATCTGTAGGGTTTCCTATCCGATGAAAGCAATGTGCCCTGCGCAACCGGTGCCGGCCCTATTTTTCATGGCAGGCGTTCGGAGTACTTTATTTATTCACACAATCTCGTCCGATATAGCTCAAAGAAGCAACTCTCAAAATACTTATAAGGCACGTACCAAAAGAATGCAACTGCTGTTGACATCTGTCCTGCGCTTAAAGCTTCATTCAATAGATAATTAATGATAGTCGAAATTATCGAAGCAATAATTGTGAATGTTAAAGTATGTGCAAAAAAGGAGTCTTTTCGTGAAGTGATTTGCCATTCTTCAATAAAGTGTAACGTGAGGATAGCAGTGATGTAAGACACTAGAATGCCTGAGACCGTCCAATAGCGATCGATCTCACTAAAGTATAATCCGAGATCGCCATGCAGATAGCCAATCTCGCCTATCGTATATATGAAGGCCGTAGCTACACTAAATATTATTACGTCCTTTTGTTTCATCAATTACTCCCAACGTTTCTTAGCTATGAAAAATAGGGTTTTAGCTGCTTCGCCCTGTCCGACTGGACAAGAATGAATAGGTAAACCCGAACCCTTTGTAACTGATGAGCCCCTGTTTTTCATGGCTGGTGTTCTAGGTAGTAATTTATAACCAAACCCAGCATCCAGTTTTGGGTAAGTTTTTCGTTTTCAGTCTTATGATTTTTAGTCCTGATTTTGAGTTCTTCACACGTGCTTCAAACTTTAACGCACTCTGAAAATCTGACTCTTCATAGTTTGTAAACTCTTCGTGAAGTGATCCAGAAACTTTGTACCCATTATTCAACTTTTCAGTAGACAGCTTTATTACTCCACAAGATTGTGCCCCAAGGTTTAGTCCGTCACCTCTAACCACCTGTTTATTACGAAAGGTGAATACACCTTTCAAGTCTGGCGTCCAAGGGAGTTTTTTTAGTTCTTCATTGTCCCAGTTTTCCACCCATTTATCTTCGTGATTCCAGATTAACACATATTGTCCAGCACAATCTTCTTCATGGAAAATGTCCAAAAGCTCTTGTTGGTCAAGAACCATTTGAACAACTGAATTCAAGTTTTTTGTCTCTTGAGCTGAAGTGAAATGAGTAATTGAGAATAAAAGAAGTATTAGAGCTAACGTCTTCATTTCATAAGTACTACAACTATTAGATATCAAAACCATCTTCAATTGCGTCCATGGCTGAAGGAGCTGCTAATATATTGTTTTCAGTTCTCTGTAGAGAAAACAGGATGTAACGGACTGCTTGTATTTCGCAAATAGCGCGCTAGCAAAGGTCATCGGAAGTTGCCTCCATGCTCATGCAACTTGCAGGAAGGCAAAGTGAATTACCCTGATGCTCTTGGAACTTGCTAGAGGTCAAAGTCAATTACCCAGATTCTGTGTGAACTTGCAGCACGGCAAAGTCAATTACCCGGATGCTGTATGAACTTGCAGCAGGGCAAAGTCAATTACCTAGATGCTGTGTGAATCTCACGGAAGGCAATGGAAGTTTCCTAAAGGCTGGGTGGAATCAGTTGTTGACCCGGTAGTTTTTTCTGAAAGGAAGCAGAAAACCCACTCCGAAATTGATGTTGAGCAGGTAGTAGGTCATGAGGCGCGCTTGCGCATTGGCGCGAAGGTCTTGTTCCTGCGTGCCTCGTTCAATACCGTTGTCAAGTTGCTGCAAGTAGGGAGAAATTCCGAGTGGCACTATTCCGATCTGAATACCTGTTCGGAGCACGAGAAAATCCCAGAAAATGCGTTGCTGACCGAAGGTGACCGATACCACAGGTGTAAAGAACTGATTCGAATAGGAATGACCCACATCGAGGCTTTTATCAATCGGACGCACGCGTACATCAAGTAGCATCAGGTCGAATTTGGCATAGCTTCCTACGGGAGCAATTCCGCCACGCGATGGATTTCGGAACAACTTATAATTGATTCCATAACCGAAGCCCGTGATCCGTGCGTGATCAAATCGTTTTTCCACGTTTGGAATAAGCAATGGATCGTACGTATCGGAAAGCCAATCGTATTTCATTCCGGTGGCGAATACATCGAAAGTGGCACCGACCGTTCCGTTGCGGGCAACCACGTAATCAAGGTCGGTGGTGGCACGTACATTGAAACTGAACTTGTTCAATCCCTTGTTCAGATTGTGGTTAGGATTGAAGAGTGCGTTGAGAAAGCTGACCTCGCCAGTTATGAGCAGTTTCTTGCCCATATAACCAGGCGATTGCGCAAAACAGCTTTGCGCAGCCAAAAAGAATATGACGGTCAGCCGTTTCATCATCAGTTCTTGGCATGCTGTTTCATTTGCCACAGCGAATCGTAAATGCTGCTGTTCATCAGATCGCGTGCATCACGCCTTCGGTAATTGTTGTAGTTGACCTGAACAGGTTCTCCCGTTCGAATATCGAAGGTTATGCAGTAATAATAGGTGTCGAAATTGGGCCGCGCCAAGTAATACACCGCCAACGGTATAGCTGGCGGAATGAGCGCGTAGAGCAGGTAGAAATACATCAGCGGTTTGGTTTCGCGATAGCTGATGATGCCTGTCCAAGTGAAATATTCTGTTCCGTATCGGCCAATGAGCTGCTCGATCTTTTCAGTCGGTTGGTTGATCATGGAAACATCGAGATGAACGAAGCGTTGATCAACCCATTCGTTCAGAAAAGCAATATCATTGAACTGTTGCACCTGATTGGAATCGAGTTCAGAAATGTCCAACATTTCCACGTCCAATTTCAATAGCTCGGCACTCTTACGCATCTGGCCGATCAGCTTGTTTTTGGCAGACTCCGAATGCAGAAACCGATGCTTCTGTTTTTTTCTGAGGTCGAGTTTGGCGTAGGTTGGGGAAACCATCACCACTTTCTTAGCTCCAAGCGCAAAACCGTGGTTTCTCCAATTCCGAACTTCTTCTCTGTTAGCTTTCGCGATGTCTTTCAGCGATACGGTTTCTTTAGCTGCGCCCCATTCCTTTTGTTCTAACTCATCGAATAATTCCGAAAATTCAGCATCGTCAAATAGGTCCACCAAGGCATTCGTAACCATGCTGAGTTTCGGGTTGCTTTTGCTCTTCTCCTTCAGTCGGTCGTATTTGCTTTGAATTCCAGTTGTGTCTGGTTCGTCCCAACCCTCAGATGGCTTTGTGCGGGCAAACTGCCCCGGAACGTAGTACTTCTTCATGAGGTCTTGAAGAAGGTCGTGACTCATGTTATCCAGGTCCACATCGTCAGGAAATGCTTGCTTCAATTTCCAAAGATGCCCTATTGCTAAGACGCATAGTTCTTCGGGTTTCAATTGATAGAAGAGATGGTAAAGTTGCTGAGATTCGCCCTCGATCTGAGAATACCCGGGGTGGATCTGACCGAAGTTGCCCGCAGTTTTGAACTTGGACAACGCATAAAGACTCTGTGCAATTTTCTTTTTCAAGTAGAAGTTTTCCGGATAGGATCTCAAAAGCAGGAACGAGTTGTAGATGCTGATGATCGGTCTATCGGCTTTCAGGTAAAGGCTCGAAAGTTCAAATCGGCATACGTCTCTTAGCCGAAGAAACTCAGATGCAGAGACCAGATCATCTTTTCCAGAAACGCTGGTTTCTCTCGAAAGATAAAGGCTCATCAACTGCTGTCTTTCTGTTGGACTTGGATGCGTGTCTGAGTTTGATTCCGAGCTTTCCGAAGATTCCACAGGTCTTACCCTGTCCAAATAATAAGAGTCATCAATATGATAATACTCTCGGTCAAAGAAATTCTTGTCGAAGGGAATGTCATCAAACGGAAGATGCGCATAGCGCATCATTTCAAATACGTTGAGCAATGAAGCGCTGCTATAAGAGGTAGCGCTTAGCCGTTCCCATCCGAGTTTGTCAGCCTCCTTCTCCAGATCTTTCGAATACCTGCTTTTGGCAAGGAGCGTTTCATCAAATGAACCGCGTTTAAAACCGCCCTCACCGTTCTTCAGTTCTTCATTCTGTAAGTAGGCATTCAGCACATGATGCTGTGTAAAATGGGCCAGTTCGTGGCAGAGAATAAAGGCAAGTTGTGCTTCATTCTCCAGTTGAGCCACCAGACCCAAATTCACCAGAATGATTCCATCATCGGTAGTGAATGAATTGACGATGGAAGAACGAACGGCATACACTCGAACCTTGGCCCGAAGTTCTGGTTCGTTTACCAAAAGCGTGTCCAGTATCTGACCAAGGTAAACGGAGACAGGGTCGTTGAAAAGGACGCGTCCGCTGGCCAGCACCTGATCGATCAGAAAATTGCTTTCGAGCAGAAAATCGTGCTTGGTCTGCTTGGTGTTTATCCCTTCCTCTGGGTCGTTCAGCTGTTCTTTGGCACGCTCGTACTTAAGAGAAGAAGAAGTCGTAAAATCTGTCGGAATCGGCCCTTGGGAACGAAGTGGTTCGTAGGCATCAAACCCCTGCGCGAAGGCCAGGCAATGCAGTCCAAAAATCACAAGAACGAATTGGAGAAATACGTGCAAGTTTCAATTTGTTTGATGAGCAGGTTATAACGAAGTGAGAAGATATGCCACAATCGACACACTCATCATCACAAGGCCTATCACTACCACAATATTAACGCGAAGAAGCCTCTTTGAAAAAGCTTTTTCGGAAGATGATGTTGCCAACAGGTCGGCAAAAAGCTCACGATATACTTCTGTAAGACCCGCATTGCCACTTTGTACAATTCTTGTTCGTGCCAAGAAAAGCAACACCGACATGATCAATGCAACAATGGTTGTTGCAAGAGCCACGTACACTGCTAGCTTATCGTTCGAACCATGGACAAGATCGTTGGAGGTCATTCGCACAATGGTCTCATCATAACTCTTAAAGATCTTGGCGTCCAACACAACCACTTCTTCTTTCAGTTCCCAAATACGATTCATTCGGTCAAGCCCTGCAGTAAAACCTCCTGTACTGTCCAATTGCAGGTTTTCAATCTCCATCATTATTTCAGCACGCTTGTGCTTCAATTCATAGGTTTCGCCAATATCTGCTTTCACCGAAAGACCAGCGAAGCAAAGTAGGAATAGGCCGATTGTTTTGAGAGTTTCTTTCAACTGAATAAAAAATTGGGAGGATGCCATTTGCATGATAACCTCCCATTTTACTTTGTGAGCATTACTGGATTCGAACCAGTGACCCCCACCCTGTCAAGGTGGTGCTCTAAACCAACTGAGCTAAATGCCCTAAGACGCGGCAAAAATAGCCTTATCCGTCTAATTGATACTGTTCTCACATTCGAAATGTGTAATTTTCGAGCTTGAATTGGTCAAAGTTGGCCGCTAACCGAAATATCTGATTGAAATGCGAAATATCCGCGCGCTTCTAGGTGCGTTTTCAGCTGCGTTATTATTGTTCTCAAACTCCCAATTGTTCGCTCAGGATAACGTGGGAATCGGCACCACATCACCAGACCCAAGTGCATTGCTTGAAATTCAGGCGCTGAACAAAGGATTGTTGATTCCTAGAACAGACACGTTGGCGATTACGAATCCTGCCACTGGACTTCTTATCTACACAGTAACCGATAGCAGTTTCTGGTATTTTGATGGAATTTATTGGAGAAGAGGCATTGGACCAGAAGGCCCAGCAGGTCCGCTCATTCCTGGACTTCAAGGTCAGACCATGCGCTACGACACCGTTTTCTTCAACGATTGGGTGGCGAACAGCTTTATCTGGAACAACGAATATCATGTTGGTATCAATACCGATCAGCCTGATTCGAGCGCTATTCTTCATCTGGTTGCCGAGAACAAAGGTTTCCTTGCTCCGCAGATGGACAAGAACTCACGGGATAACATACCTAATCCCGCGGTCGGGCTCGTTATCGTAAATACTACAGACAGCACGGTCGATTACTATAATGGATCTTGCTGGCTTCCAACCTTTGCGGAAGATTGCAATTCGTGCTACTTAAGTGTTACACCAAGCAGCTTGGCAGACACCATCGATAGGGTGATATCTCAAACACAAAACCTTTCCTTGGATATTGTTCAAACGGCTGGTAATCCGCAGCAGCTGGCCATTACCTTGCTAACTACGCTTCCGAGTGGATTGACAGCGACCATCACTCCAAATCCTGCACCGTCTACTGGCGTTGTAGACATCGAGTTCTTCGCTACACCTTTTGCTCCCGCAGGCACGTATCCGATTGTATTGCAAGTGCTTTGCAACAATAGCACCTACAATATTGTGTATTCCCTTACCATTTTGCCTTGCTACGAAGTGCCGGTCATCAATACGACCAACAACTATGATCTTGGAACAGATTTCTACAATCTTTATCCTAACGCACCTACCACTTCACCAGTTTGCGTGGTTTGCCTGATCGGATCAGGAGTCGAAATCTCGAGCCCAACAACTGCTGATCCTGCTTTCAGTACAGGAAATCTTCCAGCAGGTTCGCTGGTTGCCATTGTGAACAATGGAAACATTCTTGGTCGTGGAGGTGATGGTGGCGATGCCTACGATCCTGCTTTGGGATTGACAGGAGAAGGAGAGGATGGCGGAACGGCCATTGATCTTACGCTGAGTGCAGATATTGTCAACAACTTCAACATCTTCGGTGGAGGAGGTGGTGGTGGTTCCATGGCTTTCTCTATCAGCACAGGAAACTTGATTCCTCCTCCAGCCCCAGCATTCGGATTCTTTCTTGGAGCCGGTGGTGGTGGTGGTGCTAACCTTGGAGAGGGAGGTTCTCAACCGAATGGTCTTATCGGACTATCGTTCTACAGTGGCGGAACAGATGGAACTGGTGGTCAGTTCGGTGTTCCTGGGCAAGGTGGAATCCTCAATTTTCCTATCACATTTGCCATTGGACCTGCGCAAGTTGATATCAACCCAAATGCAATTGGAGGAAATGGTGGACCTTACGGATATCCTGGTACGCAAGGAGTTTTCCAGATAACCATTTCGGTGAGTGTGGTCGTGAATATTCCTTTCATCGGACCGATCGTGGTTCCAGTTGTTACGAATCTTAGCATTCCGATTCCAGCGCCACCGCCAGCAGCTGGTGCAGGAGGATATGCGGTAAAACGCAATGGTTTCACCACCAACATTCCAGACAATCTTTACAATACATCATTCTTGAGAGGAACGGTTGGACCGTGATCTGAATATCGAATTTGAAAATGAGAACTATGAAAATCGCACATGTATTTATTGCCTTGTTGGCCGCTAATTGGGCAGTAGCGCAGAGTTTTGAAGGTGTAATCACCATGAATACTACCAACGAAGCCATGAAGGAGAACGCTTCGGTTACGTGGTATATAAAAGGTGAACGGAGCAGAATGGAAGTTGCATCCAAAGCGGGAGAGCACAATACGCAGTATGTTCTGGTAGCCGATGCTAAAGGGACTGACCTTATTGCTGATGACCACATTACTCCGGTGCCGCCAACTGCATTGAAAACGGAGATGGCCAATCTGCAACTGGTATCTAAAAGAGAAGGCGTTATGGTAAATGGATTCACCTGCGTACAGGAGGTTTATACTGATGGAGTGAATCAGGTAACCTATTGGCTCAGCACAGAGTCAGGGCTTTCATTCAACGATCTTCCAGCGGTTTTTAGAAAGAACATGCCACGAATTGAGTCTGCTGGATTTCCAGTGAAAATGGAAAAGCGAGACGCAGCAGGCAAAGTCGTTGTATCACAAGATGTGTTGAGCGTGGCCGCTGCAAAAGTGGACGATTCTAAGTTTGAAAGACGTTAAAATAAATAGCAATTGAATAAAAGAACGGTGTGTCATTGGCATGCCGTTTTTTGTATCTGATAATTCCTTGAGATGAAGAAACTTCTGAATGTGTTGAAATGGACCGGATTGGTCATAGTTGCCGTTGTGGCAGTGCTCTATTTTTCTGGCAACCAATTTCTGCTGAAAGGAGTTTGGGCTGCTTACTTGCATGGAAATACTTCTGCAACCATCAGTGATGCACAGTTTTTCGATACACGGACAATTGAGGCAGGAACTCCAGCCCCATGGAAAGTGTCCGATTTCTATTACGAATGGGATATTTCTGGAGACCTTAGAAAGTCGTTGGAGTCGACTGAAACCGTTGCTTTTCTGATGGTAAAGGATGGCGAGATCGTGTTTGAGGAATATTGGGATGATTACTCAGACTCATCGCGCAGCAATTCTTTCAGTATGGCCAAAAGCATTACCACCATGCTTACGCAATGCGCCATTCAAGATGGCTTCATCCCTAGATGGGATACCAAAGTGAAGGATTATCTGCCCACCTTGAAAGGCGAGTTTGCCGATGAATTGACGCTGCGTCACCTCAGCACTATGACAGCTGGTTTGGATTTCAATGAGCACTACAGCAATCCATTTGATATTACCGCCAAACTCTATTATGGGCCAGATGCCGAGAAATTGATGTTGGAGGAAGTTCCCGTGATTCGAAAACCAGGATTAGGTTCATACGAATATCAAAGTGGTGCTACGCAGCTTTTAGGTCTGTGCGTGACAAAGGCAACAGGCAAACATTTGGCCGAATACGCATCAGAAAAACTGTGGAAGCCACTTGGAGCAACACATTCGGCCGAATGGAGTTTGGACAGGAAGGATGGGAACGAATTGGCGTTCTGTTGCTTCAACTCCAATGCACGCGATTTTGCCCGATTCGGACAGATGATGCTGCAAAAAGGAAATTACAATGGCTCTCAGATTTTGGACACAGCCTTTGTTGATACAGCCACTGTTCCGTTTGATGTGGCCTATTACGGTCACAGCTTTTGGATGACTGATGAGTATGGAACCCACATTTTCTACCAACGAGGCATTCTTGGACAATACATCATTGTCATTCCAGAATACAACATGGTTGTGGTTCGCTTAGGCCAAAAACGCGAGGCTAGCGTAGACAATCACTCGGCTGATTTCCGGGTGATCGTGGAGGAGGTTTTGAAAGGGTTGAGGGGAGAATAATGTTGTGTTCTTATCTTTGCACATTAAATGTCAAACGGACTCAAGCATGAGCTACAAAATGTCATTTCAGGAACGAGCCAAGTTAGGTTCGGAGCAACTATCCAATCAGTCATTGGTTACCTTGGATCAGGCGCGCGTGCAGGCTCAACGGCTGAAGACAGAGAGCAGGTCAAAGATCAGGAAGGTCGGTCAATAAGGGAGTTTGCCATCGCCTGTGGGCTTTGGTCACATCAGGTTGATACTTCCAAATACGTAAGCGAGGGTGCTGAACAGAAAGTCTACCTCCGCGATTCCGAACACGTACTGAAGTTGAACGATGCCATTTACTTTGAGACTTGGCGTGACTATTTACGTAATCTATTGTTGCATAACTATTTCTTTCCTGATACAGCGTACGAGCTTATCGGTTTCACAGAGATAGATAACACACTTTTTGCATCGGTTCAGCAAGCGTATGTTATCAGCACAACTCCAACCGACCTTACGAAGGTTCGGGAGTTCATGGAGGCAAATGGTTTCATAAATACTCGGAATAATGATTACTTGAATAGCGCTTTGGGTGTGATCCTTGAGGACCTGCATGACGAGAACGTACTGACCCAGAACGGAATACTCTATTTTATCGATACAGTTTTCTACCTGACCGAGGGGTTTTGGGTCGAGTAGTTGGCCTACGATAGGAACATCCCCACCAGCACAGCGGTGAAAAGACACGCGAGCGTTCCACCAAGAAGGGCACGCAATCCGAGTTTGGAGAGCAATCCTTTGCGGTTAGGAATAAGAGTGCCTATTCCTCCAATTTGAATGCCGATAGAGGCAAAGTTGGAGAAGCCACAAAGGATGTACGTGGCCATGATCATCGATTTCTCGTGAACGAACAAACCACCGAATTTCATTTCGCCAAGCGTTTTATAAGCGTAGAATTCGTTGAGGATGGTTTTTTCTCCCAAGAGCTGACCGACCAGGAAAATATCTTCTGTTGGAACGCCCATCAACCAAGCAATTGGCGCAAAGGTGTATCCTACTAGAAACTGAAAGCTCAGGCCGTCAAATGCTGTACGGGCTGCAACAATATCATTAAGTGTTGTCCAGTTTCCCAGCCAGCCAATTTGCCATCGGTTGGCAAAATAATCGAAACCGCTGAATCCTCCAATCCAGTCTCCGAGAATCCAATTTCCCATATAAACGAATGCCGTGAACACGAGCAGCATGGCACCTACGTTCACTGCCAGTTTAACGCCATCGGACGTTCCGTTTGCCACCGCTTCCAGCACGTTTGCGCCCATTTTATCCTTGCTGATCTCCATGCTTTCATTGAACTCTTCCTTTTCAGGAATAAGCAACTTGGCCGCAACTACCGCTGCTGGAGCCGACATGACCGAAGCCGCCAACAAATGCTTGGCAAAAAGTACTTGTTCTACAGGATCTTCGCCTCCTAAAAAACCGATGTATGCAGCCAAAACACCTCCCGCAATGGTGGCCATTCCACCCGTCATCAAACACATTATCTCGCTCTTGGTCATCTTTTCCAAGTAGGGTTTGATGAGGAACGGAGATTCTGTTTGACCAAGAAAAATGTTGCCGGCAGCTGCCAGACTTTCGGCACCCGAAAGCTTCATGGTCTTCTTCATGATCCATGCAAACACATAAACCACTTTTTGCAGTAGACCTACGTAGTACAATAGGCTGGTAAGCGCAGAAAAGAACACGATGGTTGGTAGAATTCTGAAGGCAAAACTGATGACTGCCACCTCGGAACTTCCCGTAACGAAGGATGAGAACAGAAAATCTGTCCCGAAATCGGTGAAGGAAATGACCTTGACAAAACCTTGGCCTACCACATCAAAAACGTGTTGCACCGCGCTGACCTTCAGGATGCCAATGGCAAGAACGAGTTGGATCAACAGGCCCGTTCCGATCAATTTCCAGTTGATGGCCTTCTTATCCTCGCTAAAAAGGTATCCGATGGCAACTAATACCGCAACCCCAACAAGTCCACGTCCGATGCCCATGGCAGAAATGCCAGCATCCAATAATGGAACATTCAACAATAAATGAGCACTACAATTTGTCATCCTATTTCGTTCCCTTAATTGAACCTTTCAAGGATAAGGAATTTTGTTGGCTTTGTTCAGAACGTGAAGCTCACATTTATATATCCGTTAATTCCCGGACGGGCAATGCCACCCCAATCGAGATGCTTGTTATTTGCTTGGTTTTGGACACCCCTGTATTTGAATAACATGACGATTTCAGTTAGGGTCGGAAAGCTCAGAATCTGTAATGAACGCTTGGTCTGTGAGCGACCCAAGGAACGCTACCAGATCGGACTTTTCCTGTTCTGTAAGCCCCAGTGGATGGATCAGTTCGTTTTGGTTTTCGTGATTTATTCCACCGGAATTGAAATGCTCTACCACTTCAGCAAGCGTTTCAAAACTTCCATCGTGCATGTAGGGGGCGGTCAATGCCACATTGCGTAAAGTGGGGACCTTGAACTTTCCGTTATCAACTGATAATTCGGAAATGCGGGCTCTTCCACTATCAACATAGTTTTCGTAGAGCCCGATGTTCTCGTACTCAAAATTGGTGAATAAAGGCGGCAAATGACATTCACTACAGCTTGTGGCGCTGCTGAAGAACAGGTTGCGACCGCGTTTCTCCGCTTCGGAAAGTGCACTTACGTCTCCTTGATATTCATAGGCATCAAATCGCGAATGAGCGCTAATGAAGGTGCGCTCAAATGCTGCAATGGACCGCGAAATTCCGAAAGCTCCGGGTTCTTGGTCGTATGCTTCACGGAACATGCGCTCGTACTCAACATCCCCAGCAATCCGCTGTAAAAATCCAGCAATGGTGAAATCCATCTCCACATGCGTGAATATGGGCGATTGAGATTGCAGCTCAAGCGTGGTGACGCCACCATCCATGAACATTCTATCGGTATAACCGATATTGGCGAGCGTTGGGGTATTGCGCAGCCCCAGTCTGTCTTCAATTCCTAATGCAATCGGCAATCCATCGGTAAATGCATTTTCCTGCTGATGACAACTGCCGCAGGAAACTGTCATGTCTCTCGACAGACGTGAATCATAGAACAGTTTTCTTCCTAGTTCGATCCGTGCCTTGGCCAGCTGATTTTCGGCAGGGATGTCCATTTCGGGAAACCAAGAAGGAATCTGCAGATGATCGACAGGGATTTCTGCGTCTTTCTGGCATGCCGACAGAAAGAAAATGGAAACGAAGAAGTATTTGAGTTTAAGCTTCATGGCGATTAAAAAGGGCGGACGGAACATTTCCATCCGCCCTTTAAGTCTGTGATATCTAGAATGCTACTCCAAAGTTACTGCGTTCGGCACGTTATCTCTTACGGCCATAGCAGCAGGCATGTTATTCATGGTGTGCGTATCTTGATTGTTTCCTCTCACCACAATTCCGTTGAATAGCTCCAAGAAATCGAATTCAACGGTCATCATCATGTCTTCGTCCACCTCCATGTGGTTCATGAACATCAGGTCGTTACGCATCATGTCCATTCCAACGTGATACACGAACGCAGCGTTTGCAGTGCCGCTCATGTCTGCAGTAGTATCAACTAATCCTTCCATTTTTATGAAGATGTAACCAGAGTTCCAGCTCCAGAAAGCATGATCGGGATTGTTCGATGATAAGGCATTAGATGATGGCCAACTTGCCGGATCACTGTGATTGGCAACGCTATCCACCCCAACGCTGAAACCGAACGAATGATAGTGGTCATTCGTAATCGTACCAAGATCATACATCATTGTGCCGGCTTTAGCAAGCACATACGAGTCTTCAATCATGTTCTTGGCGCCATTGTCATCGTAAAAAGCAAAACCGCTCAGGTAAACTTGCGCAATGTCAAACTTCATCTTACGACCTTCCCAGTTGGTCACTTCGGTACCGTAAGCAAAATCGGCTGTTCCTAACTTTGCGTGGAAATGCAAACTGATCTGACTAGTAGTGTCTGTGTCAAGAATACAGCTGCCATCATCTTTTTTAGCATCCTCATCGTAGTTGATAGCATTGCTATTGGTACATCCTTCTTTTTGACATCCGCTGAACGCAAATGTTCCGGCCATGATAGCCATTGAAATGAATAATTTAGTTTTCATTGTTGTATGTTAATGTTTGTATCAGTTGATTTTATTCGTGCAAATCGGGCAGCACGTAACCCTTATAGAAGTAAAAACGATAGGTAGAGAACTATGGCTTTGGTGGTCGGAATATGGAACTTGAGTATTCGAAAATTGCTTTTTCCACATAGTTGAAACTTGCCTTTTTGCCCTCCGAAACGAAGTTTTTGAAGGAAAAAATTGCAATTGGATGAAAGTACTCAACCATCGAACGAACCGATTCAGCTTGAGCATCCTTCTGTTCGCTTTCTGATTGGCGGATGTCTTTCTTTAAATGGCATTTACCCTCGCATTTTAGTTCGGGGCTGTCCAGATTTTCGCATAGCACCGTTGCCACGTACTCCCTATTCATCCAATAGTTGACATGCGGCACATACGCTTGCAGTAGTGTGAAGACGTACAGTCCGGTAATCAATATGGTGGAAATTCTACTCAAGGATTTGGGTCGCTTAGATCAGGATTACTGAGGAATTCCTCATCCGTGAATGTTTTTAGGAATGCGAGCAGATCTTGCTTTTCCTGTTGAGTGAGCTGCGCGCCTCCGTTGCCAACCAACTTCATCAAAGGATCGAGAGTTGGAGATTGCAGAATGTGTTCGCTATAATGATCAATGACTTCCTCGAGTGTAAAGAACCTTCCATCGTGCATGTATGGTGCAGTAATTTCGATGTTGCGAAGTGTTGGAGTACGAAACTTACCCAAGTCAGCTGCATTCTCAGTTACCAGATATCGACCACCATCCTGGAAGGTCACATCCAGACCATTGTTGTGGAATTTATTGTCGGTGATAAGCCCACCCAATCCGTGACAATGGAAGCAATCAGCTCCTTCACCATTGAAGAGTACAAAGCCACGTGTTTCTGATTCGCTCAATTGTATGGACTGCTGATTGTACCATTTATCAAACTTAGAATTGCCGGAAATGAGGGTTCGAAGAAATTGAGAAATAGCTTTGGTCACAAGGACCGAATCGACCCTATCCGCGTTGTACGCTTGGTCAAACAAACTTAAATACTCATCACTTGCATTTAACTTAGCTTCAACTTCGGGCCAAGTTGTGTTCATTTCTATTGGATTCCGAATTGGCTCAAATACCAGATCCTGGAGTGTGGCGGCTCTACCATCCCAGAATAACCCGAACTGATTCCACCCAAGATTGATGAGGGCATTGGCATTTCTATTACCTATGCTTCCATCAATTCCTTGGCTAAACTGTCTTGGGTCCCCAAAGCCCTGTTCCTGCCTGTGACAGCTTGAGCACGACTGCGTATTATCGCCCGATAGAAGAGGATCATAGAACAGTTTCCTTCCCAAGGCAACGCCTTCTACGGTCATTGGGTTATCCGCAGGAATGAAAAGCTCCATTGATGGTAACCCTTTAGGAATGTTCAATTCGTAAGGAGTGGTTATCGAGTCGTCATCATCCGGCTGATTACAACTGCCAATTATCACTCCTATCAGAAGCATGATTATCCAGCGCAAACGGTTCATTGTGTTTAAAACAACAGGTTTCATGTTAAGTTGTCTAAAATGAAGAGCTTATGAGTACTTGCAAAGGGTCTCTTGACATCTCTGGACAAATTCTCATTTACATGGGGTGCATGTGGAAAGTCTCAGTGGCAACCGTCTCTTCTTCTTCATGATCCGAAGCAGTTACAGTAAGCGTAAAGTCCGAGTGTGTCGTTGTTGTGAACATGGTATCTACTTCAAAACTATAACTGGCTTCGTGAGAATGATCGTAATGAGAATAAACCTCAACCGAATCATGTTCCCTAACCACAGTAACAACTATTTCGTGCAGGCCAACATCATCTGTAGCTTCAACGTGGATAGTTATCGGCATCCCACTCATGTACGGGTTGTTTGTGGCAGATGGGCTGATGATAGTTACCACTGGTGCTTGGTTTTCTTCAATCTTGGTACATGAAGTAAAACCAGAAGCAATAAGTATAGCAACGCTTAAAATTGAAATTGAATTTTTCATTGAAATTGATTTGATACTGTTGAAATGTGTTTAAATGAGAAATAGAATCGAAAAATTGAACTGGTGCTTAGGCGTTACCTCGCCAGCACCTAGCTCGTAACCAATTGGGAGTCCGTACCCAAGCGATGACATAAATCGTTTGTAACCGATTTGAACTTCTGCACGGGCTGTAAGCAAATAACCTCCCGTTTTTACTTGTCGCCTGCGATTATCAATATCTGTCATGGCATAATCAGCGTTTAGCGCTACCTGCGGCATAAACGTAACGTTTCGGTAGATGGTCCAATAGAATGCTCCAACAATGCCAGTTATTCGGTCTCCGAATTTGTAATCGAACCGATTTGTTGTATTTAACTTGTAATTGATCAAACTTGATACCCCCCATCGTTTTATGCGGAGAATGTAACGGAGATTAAAGTTGGGGTCCCAACTACCTGATCCTGGCTGCAAGTTTTGATGCAGTACTTCATTATCCTGTTTCAGCTGAGTTGCACCAGTTGGTATCTTCAACCCAGCTCCGACAAGTATGTTGTGCCTTACCTTTTTTCCAACCGTGTCTGGTGTAGAAAGCACCGTATAAACGGCTCCAATGGTAGCATCTCCTATTCCATAACCTACAAACGACCCGCTGATATTCGATTTTTGTATGCGGTATGTGAACGGAAGCGAAGCCAGTAGTTGAACACGCTTGTGTGGCACATATCTACCAAGCAACTCTACAGAATGAAAGTTTTCGACACTGCGTTCCTGTTCTGCTGTATCATACAGAGAACCTAAATGCGTGGTTTTAAACTGTTGGAAGCTGTATCGCAAACCAACATAATGCTTTCCAAACTGAGGCACTATACCCATAAAACCGCTTGACGCACAACCACATTGATCACAGGCCTGTACGCTCAAACTTGACATGGTCAATAGACCAAGCCCAAGAATAAACTGTTTCATTATTAAGATGTATTAAGTTGAAATACGGACCGATGGCCGTTAATTTTCTAACTCATACAACCTGTGGTGGATGAAAGATGGAATGTAAATGGTTGGAATAATTGCCTTCGAGATAAAGGCTGTTTGAAGCAATCGGTTCTGAATCGACCGATCGGAATTCAAAATTGGATATTTCTTCTACTGCAAGAACAAACACAGTCAATTCTGTAAGAGAAGCAGGTGTTTCTGATTTCTGTTCCGAATCGGCCTTTATCTGCTTCATCAGATGACATTTACCATTACACTTCAGTTCTGGTTTATCCGTGTTTTCGCAGAAGTTCTCGATAATGTAAGCCGTGTTCACCTCGTAATTCAGGAGTATAAGAGAAGCACTCATCATTTGAATGATGAACACAACTGCTAAACCGAGTATGCCGAGATTTCTCACGTTAACAAATATGAATACAACTGGTTAGTTGAAATTGACAAACGGCTGACGATCGGCTGATATTGGTCATGTCGATCATTATTTCTTTCTACGATTCATTTCATCTCTAATCTGAGATGCTTCCTCGTAATCTTCCTTGGCCAGCGCATCATTCAGCGCTTCATCAAGTTCCTGTTCTGTGAGCTCGCTCAATCCGTTCTGTTCTGGGCCTGAGTCAGCATCCTCTATGGCAAGCGGACGAATGCCCGATCCGCCTTGGTCTTTCTCAAAGGCGGCAGCATTCAAAATGAATTCGTGTGTGTAAATCGGACATTTGAACCGAACGGCAAGCGCAATGGCATCCGATGGTCTGCAATCGATCTCCACATCGTTCTTCCCATCGCTGCAAACGATCTTTCCATAGAAGACACCATCTACAAAATTGTAGATGATGACTTCTTGGATGTCAATATTGAATTCTTGTGCGAATGTGCGGAACAGATCGTGCGTCAGCGGGCGCGTTGGGGCCATATTCTCCAACTCAATGGCAATGGCCTGAGCTTCGGAACTACCAATGATGATCGGAAGCCTCCGCGTGCCTACAGTTTCTTCCAGAACCAACGCGTATGCGCCAGTTTGGGTTTGGCTGTACTGCAGCCCATATATGCCCATTTTAATCTTATCCATTTGCAGTCTTTCCAACTCACCCGACCTTATATCAATCGGTCACCCCGCTCTTTGTAAGAGAGGACAAGGGGGAGAGTTAAAACGTTTTACCCGTTTGCTGCCTTGAATTTACGAAATGCTTCGTTCAATCGCGGAACCACTTCAAATGCATCTCCAACCACACCGTAGTCAGCAGCTTTGAAGAAAGGAGCCTCAGGATCTTTGTTGATCACAACGATCACCTTGCTACCATTCACACCGGCCAAATGCTGAATTGCTCCAGAAATACCAACGGCAATGTAAAGGTTCGGACGGATGGCAACACCCGTTTGCCCAACGTGCTCATGGTGAGGTCTCCAACCGATATCAGCAACTGGACGAGAGCAAGCAGTTGTGGCGCCCAAGATCTCAGCCATTTCCTCGATCATTCCCCAATTCTCGGGTCCTTTCAGACCTCGACCTGCAGAAACAACCAATTCAGCTTCTGGCAATGGAACAACTTTGCTGTCTCCGCCTTTCACTTCTTTTACGGTGATTCCAGAGTTGATTCCGCTTACATCTACAGAGAAAGCCTCTACAGAAGCAGAACCTTCTCCAGCCTTCACGCCAAAAGCGTTCGGAAGGATGGAAACGATCTTCTCATCACTCAATATGTTCACCTGTGCATGTGCTTTTCCAGAGAAAACGTTTTTGCTTACCACAAATCCGTTTGAAGTATCTGGCAATGAAGTAACGTTTGTTACCAATCCTGCACCCGATTTTGCCGACAAACGTGGCGCAACTGCTTTACCAGTTGAATCGTGAGCGAATACAACCACTTTAGCACCGATCTGGTTAGCTGCAGCTACAATGGCCGCAACTACTTTCTGTGGGTCAGAAGCAGAGATGGAAGCGTCTGTTACATTCAAAACCTTATTTACACCAACAGTTCCAAGAACTTCGGCATTATTTGCATTCAACGAAAGTGCTACAGCTTCGCCACCAATGGCTGCTGCTACTTTGGCTCCGTATTGAGCTGCCTCTAACGATGATTTTTTTACTTGACCGTTCTTTGTATCTACTACAATAAGTACTGACATCTTATTCTTTCTTTAATCGTTCGTAAAATAGGACTTAGATTGATTTTGCCTCTTCGTGCAACAGTCTCACCAATTCGTCCATGTTCTCTGGGTCAACCAACTTCACAGCAGATTTGGCTGCAGGAAGACCATACTTGACGTAAGCCGTTTTAGCCTGCGCTCCGCTTGCCGCAACAATCGTCAACGGTTTCGTACGAGCAGCCATTATGCCACGCATGTTCGGAATACGTTGCTCAGCCATTCCTTTAGAAGCACTTGCAACCAAAGGCAATTTCACCTCAACCACTTCAACACCACCTTCAATAGAACGCTCCAATGTGGCCGTACCTCCGTTCACATCCAATTTAGATGCAAGAGAAATGTAAGGCAAGTTCATGAACTCAGCCAGCATACCGCCAACCTCAGAACCATTGTAGTTGATCGTCTCTTTTCCAAGAAGCACCATGTCAAAACCTTTGTCAGCCGCATAAGCTGCAATCTCTTTGGCAATCACATACGAATCAGCAGGATTCACATCAATTCTAACCGCATCGTTTGCGCCTAAGGCCAATGCTTTTCTGATGACCGGATCAGATGTTGCATCACCAACATTGATAACCGTAACGGAGCCACCACCAGCTTCCACAATTTCCAATGCGCGAACAAGCGCATACCATTCATCATATGGGTTCACAATCCACTGAATTCCCTCTTCGTTGAACTTCGAGTCGCCATCCGTAAAGGCAATCTTGGACGTAGTATCAGGCACTTTGCTGATTGGTACTAAGATCTTCATGCTATATATATTGAATTACTGTTTTTTAAAACGTGCGCAAACTTAGTGATTAAGAAGCGCAATTTCCACCCCATTTTGGTCATGTTCTAGACGCATTATCAACCACACGAAAAGAGATTTGTTCTGCCAACCTTACGCATAACCAAGAGGGCGTTTCCGCCAAGCAACTTGGAAGAGCGTCATCCTGAGTATCCCGATTTTTAGCGGGATGTATCGAAGCACGAAACCATGGCATGTGGCGGTCGGGCTTTCCGCTATATCTTTTTTCAAAGCGGGCACTGAGGTACTCGAAGTGCAAGTGAATGAAAAAAGGATGCCGCTGCAATCCCTAACGTTTACCCTGAGCGCAGTCGAAGGGCCTGCCTCTAGCCAATCCCGTGGTGGCGTAAGGTATTACGCCCGAACGAACGTTTCCACGTCATTGCTGTAGAAGTCAACTAATTCGGGGAATTCCGTTGCAATCTGTTCCCTTACTGCCGCATTCCTCGAGCCACGTCATTACGAGTGAAGATCGAATGCAGCAATCTCCAAATCACGTCACTAATCCCCCAACCAACCGTGCCAGGCTGTTGACACAGTTCGTTGAACAGACCCACACAGTTCGCTGAACAGACCCTTGCATCGCGCTTGAACACCCTTGCAGATCCACTGAGCAAGCTTGCGTCTTTATCGAACAAGCGTACAATCATCTTGAGCTTCCTTGCGTCATCGTTGAGCATCCATGCACAGCTCTTGAACCTATTTGCAATGTCCTTGAACCTGCTTGCAAAGCCCTTGAACCTGCTTGCAATGCCCTTGAGCTGCCTTGCAACACCCTTGGCACTTGCTTGCAAACTGTTTGAGCCGTCATACAACCGCAATGAATCGCCATGCACCGCATCATCTTCCTTCGGTATCAGTCTTTTCATTCCAATGCATTGGCTTCTTTTCAAAAACAACCACAAACACAATTAAATCCGCAAGCACGGGTTAATACTACTTTTGTCAGCATCGCATGAAACACCTTTTTACTCTATTCTGTCTCTTGTTTTCCGCAAGCATTTTTGCGCAAGACGACCCGAAAAACGACACCATGGTCAAGGATAGCGCTGTTGGAAGCGTGCTTTTCCGTGTGTCGTATGCCGCACAGATTCCGATCGGAGACTATGCCGACCGTTTCGGATTCACCAACAACATTGGCGCATCTATCGCCTACAGAACCAAGTCTAATTGGATATTCAGCCTTGGCGGCCATTACATTTTCGGAACCAGCGTAGTGGGAAAAGACAGTCTTTTGGCATCGCTCATCACATCCAGCAATATCATCATCGGAAAAGGCGGAGAACAGGCCTATGTCGATATTTCGCAAATGGGCTACATGGTCAATTTTCAATTCGGGAAAATATTTCCTTGGGTGTCGCCCAATCCTAATTCCGGTTTCATGTTCACTGTTGGGGGCGGTTTTATGGAACATTGGATTCGTTATAAGGCCCAATCGAATGATGTTCCGCAGATTTTGGGCGATTATAAGAAAGGCTACGACCGCCTCACCAATGGCATCATTATTCAGGAATTCATCGGCTACAATTTTCAAGGAAGCACGCGGTTGCTCAACTTCTATGGCGGATTAGAGTTTACGCAAGGTTTTACAGGCAACCGAAGGAGCTACGATATTCCCACTAGAAGTGTGAAAAACGACAAATACCTCGATATCCTCATCGGTTTCCGCGTTGGTTGGATGATGCCTTTCTACAAGCGCAATCAAGACAAATACTATTATTACTGATGACTGTGCGCGATAAATCACCCGTTCCGATTTGCTGCGCCATCGGAACACCCTCTTTTAAAAGGGGGAAGGTGCTAGTTCCTCCTTCAAAAGGAGGTGCCGAGGAACGAGGCGGAGGATTTTTTTGTTGACATGTTTGCGTTTTACAACATCGGCATCCGACTTTACGGGCTCGCGGTCCGATTGGCGGCAGCGTTCAATCCGAAGGCCAAAAAATGGCATGAAGGAAGAATCGCTCTGCTTGAAAGAGTAGAGCAGGAGGCAGGCGCATTTGCTGGCGAAACGCTTTGGGTGCATTGCGCCAGTTTGGGCGAATTTGAAATGGCGCGCCCCATTATGGAACGCCTCAAGCAAGCAGATGCCGAACTGCGAATTGTGCTCACCTTCTTTTCTCCTTCAGGTTTCGAAGTGCGAAAGAATTACGCCACGGCTGATCACGTTTTCTATCTGCCGCTCGACACACCTTCAAATGCCAAGCGTTTTGTAGCGGCCATCAGACCAACCAAGGTCATTTTTGTCAAATACGACCTGTGGTTTCATCATTTGGCCGAAGCCAAAAAGCAGGGAGCAAAGCTGATGTTGATCTCGGCACAATTCCGTCCGAGCCAACAGTATTTCAAGTTCTACGGAAGCGTTGCCCGCCAAGCGTTGAAACTGTTCGACCGCATTTTTCTGGTCGATGCCGATTCGGAAAAACTGCTGCATCAAATTGGAGTGATGAACACAACTGTCTGTGGAGATACGCGCTACGACCGTGTAATGGAAATTGCAGCCTTGGGCGAATCGAACAGAACCGTAGAAGCATTTAAAGGCACTTCAAAGCTCATTGTCTGTGGCAGCACATGGCCAGAGGACGAAAAACTGTTTGTGAGCGGAGTAATTCATCTGCCTGATACAAAGTGGCTCATCGCTCCACACGAAGTAGGAGAGGAGAACATCCAGCGCATAGAAAAACTGTTTCCGAATGCCAATCGTTATTCCAAGATTCAAGATTCAGATGCAAACGTGCTTATCATCGATTCCATCGGAATCTTGAATAAACTTTACCGCTACGCAGATGTGGCCTACGTGGGCGGAGGTTTCAAAACAGGTTTGCACAATATATTGGAGGCAACAGCCTATGGCGTTCCTACGCTTTTCGGTCCCGACCAGTCGCGGTTCCCAGATGCTGGTGAAATGGCAAGCAAAGGCCTTGCGTTTAGCATTTCTGACGAGCAGCAGCTGCTGGTCTGGCTGGAAGATTTCCTGACCAACGATCACACCGAACTTCGAAACGCCATTCTCCGCTTTATGCAAAGCCGAAAAGGCGCCACAGAGGCCATCCTGAAATACACGGTCGCCTGTTGATAGCTCATCCATTCCGCCAAGGATCGGGCATACAATAGGTCTATATTCGCCTAAGATGATTGAGCACAATATTTCCTTGCAACCCTACAACACCTTCGGGTTGGCGGTAAAAGCTAAACTGCTGGTGCGCGTGGCTAAGGTCAGCTGTCTTCAGAATGTGCTGGCTGACGCCAAGCTTCAGAAAGAAGAACGCTTCATTTTGGGCGGAGGTAGCAACATATTGCTCACCCGCAATGTAGATGCCTTGGTCATTAAGAATGAACTGGCTGGAATTGAAGTGGTGAACGAAGCAGCCGATCATGTGCTTGTTAGATCGGGCGCAGGTGTGGTGTGGCATCAATTGGTCATGCATTGCATCGATCGTGGGTTTGCAGGCATCGAGAATCTATCGCTCATTCCCGGAAATGTTGGCGCTTCTCCCATGCAGAACATTGGTGCGTATGGCGTGGAGTTGAAAGATGTGTTCCATTCGTTGGAAGCAGTGGAAATGACCACCGGAAACGTAGTGTCTTTCTCGGCCTCCGATTGCCAGTTCGGTTACCGCGAAAGCGTTTTCAAACGTGCATTGAAGGGACAATTCGTCATTACCTCGGTTACCCTAAAATTGGCCAAGCAAGCAAACGTCAATACCTCGTATGGAGCCATTGAAGAGGAACTGGAGCGGCTTGGCATTTCATCACCTACTATCAAGGATGTGAGTCAAGCGGTTATCAACATCCGTCAAAGCAAATTGCCCGACCCGAAAGAGCTTGGTAATTCAGGAAGCTTCTTCAAAAATCCAGTGATTCCAACTATGCAGTACGAAGAACTGAAAGCGAAGCATCCGAGCATTCCTGGTTATCCATCTGGCAATGAAACCAAGTTGGCTGCTGGCTGGCTTATAGAGCAATGCGGCTGGAAAGGCAAGGTGGTTGGTAACACAGGAAGTCACGCAAAACAGGCTTTGGTTTTGGTCAATTATGGTGAGGCTTCGGGTGTTGAAATCTTCAATTTATCCGAACAGATTATGAAATCGGTTTACGATACTTTTGGCGTTCAACTTGAAAGAGAGGTTAATGTTTATTGAAAGGATTCTTTTGGCCTGTGTGTTTGTAGCAGGGTTACAATTTGCGGCCATTGCTCAAACCAAACCCGATTGTAATAAGGTTGGTTCGTATTACAACAAGAAGGTCTGTAGTGGTATAGAGAACAATCAGGCTTCTTACATCAAAGACCTCATGCAGCGTAAAAGCGCCAGCAACAGCCTCAATCAGGTGCTTGCCTGGACCAAAGAGTACTACGGTTGTTTTTACTGTGACGAGGAACCAGGTTTCAGAGGCGGAAGTGTCCTGCGCAAAGTGGTATTTGAAGACGCATTGAATATTGGTTTCTTCTACGTGTACGATGCACGTGTTGATATGAACATCATTGAACGCGATGGACGAACCTTGATAGATTGGCTACAGGACGATACTGAAAAAGCCTTTGACGCGGCTTTCGAAACCGAGAATGAGCAGGACAAGAAATACCTTCTCAAACAGATACAAACTGGTCAGAAGTACTTCAATATTTTCAGAAACAATGGCGCCAAGTTCCAAAGCGAATTGCGCCAAGGCGGTTCTAAATTCTAGTTAGGCGAATACCAAATGGGCGATGACCATGCCCGTTCTTGAATGACCAGATTTTTCTCCTTACTGAAATCGCTACCGTAGCGGATCATGTCCCACAATCGCCAACTGGCAGTGGGCACTTCTAACACGCGCACATAATAAAAGGAGTGGTGCTTCGGGTTGAAATCCTCATCTGTCCAGATCACTTTCAACTCTTCCGCGCCTTTGTCCTTCGACCATTCTCCCGTTGTTAGATTCACTACAGCACCATTGTCGGGCACACTTCCATCGGCATTCAATTTTCTGCCATCCGAAAGAGCAACATCGAAAATTTCCTCATACACCGCTCCGTTTTCATCGGCCCAACCTTTGATGATCTGAATGCGGTCGAGCGTGGCTCCGTCCTCATCGCGCTTGGCCCATACAAGAAACTGCGGTTTCTCATTCGGGTTTTTTAGGTCATTTCCCATCGGAACGCCTTTCTGATAGGCATCGCTCAACATCTGGTCTTCATTCAAACTTGGATTGAAACCGTTTCCGCCAAAAAAGCGAAGCTGAATACGATTGCCGCTTGTGGCAAACACTTCGCGCCTCTGAAGCGCATCGTAAATATGGCCTCGCGTATTCGCTTCGGCCCAAACGGCCACCAAACCTCCTGGGTTAACCACTTCGGCCACGCGTTGCGTCATGTCCAAAGGCCAGCGGTCGTAAGTACGGTTCACAGGGTCAATGTCGATGATGCCTTTGTTGCCGATCTCTTTGTCGTCCTCTTCCGTGTTTCCGGGAGTTCCGTTGTGGGTGTCTGTGCTGCCGATCATGCCCAGTTTAAAGGGATTTACGCCCAATTGTTGGTTGAATTGAACACCCTTTTTCAGGCCATAACGCACGTAATTCGTTTCGTTGGGCTCACCGAATGTGTGGTTTTCAAAGCCTGCAAATTCATCGTTCTTCCAAAATGCAGGGTGCACCTCTGAATTCCCTTTTACCTGATGCACTTCCACCAAACGTTCAAAATCCTGTCGCATCTGCGCATATTCCTTCGAGATGGGATTGCCTCGAATGTCGGTGCTACGGAAGGCACTTCCCTCTGCCAAATTGGTATTATGCGGAATGGCCAAGAGACTGGCACCTGCATCGGTGCTCTGCTGCATCCATGTCCAAAGTTCTTCTTCGTTCCTCGCTTCCAACGAACTCACGGGATATGCTGGCAACATCATATCGCGGAAAATGACATTGCGGTGTAGATGCGAGCGGCCATTTGCCAAGGTCCATTCAAATCCCATCAGTGTGGTGAACTTTCCGGGCTGATAATGCTTTTCGGCTGCATCTATGGTGATGCCCCAAGCAGTAGCGGTTGTTTCGTAGCCTTTGAAAAAGAAAGGATGCGTTCGTGAAGCCTTTTCAGCGCCTTTCATGGTTCTTTTAAAAATACTCCATTGTTTGGCAGTGTCTACTCCAAGCGGAGAATCGGTGTTGAAAATGGATCGGAAGAATTGATTGACAAGGGAATTGTGGCCAGGTGCGCCTTCTGTGGTCACGCAATAAGATTCGCCCAGAAGTTCAGAATGATCGGTGATGGCGCAGAAATCAAGTGGCTTGCGGAGTTTCACCTTGCGTCCATAGATCTCAATTTCTTCGCCTTGCGCGTAGCGATACGCTTCATCGCAGGAGGTAAGCGTTCCAGAGAAAAAAGCATCGAAAGAAAGGCTGGTATGAACGTGCAGATCGCCCCAATAAAGGTTTTTGTTCGGGTTGGTCTCAATGGTAGAGATGTCCAGATCTTTTGACAGCGTGGCTCTGTCCGAAATGAGGTTGGGAATGGGTTTGTGATGTGATTTACATCCGCTGATAATGATGGTTGCGAAAAATGAAAAAACAAAGAATCTGGTCATGCCTGACAGTTGGGGTTGGGCCGACAATTTACCGATTCAATCGAAACCTTAAAATGCATTGTAGCATTGGAAATTTAACGAATGAAAGGTGTGGAGGTCTTGTGTGAGAACCTCTAAGAACCTAATTGTCAGATTTGGTTTTCTGGTATTTGTCTCTTGTTACGCACAGAGTTTGTTTAATTTCGCGCCCTCAAAATCACACTATATGAAAAGAACGTACGTTACATTTTTAGCTTTTACGCTCCTCTTCTCAACTGCATCTTTTGCGCAGGAAAAAGACATTAAGGATGCGGCATTGACCACCAGTACATCACTCGCGCCATCTGCAGATTCTACAAAACATTGGGATATTGGAGGTTCGGCAGCTCTCAACTTCGGGCAAACCTATTTGAAAAGTTGGGCTTCGGGCGGTCAGAATGCCATTTCCGTTGCCTTTACAGGCTTGGTGCACGCCAATTACCGAAAAGGTAGAGGCGCTTGGGATAATAACTTGGTTCTTGGAGTTGGAGGTATTGCACTCTTTCCACAGGAAAAGTATTCGGACAATCTCAACAGATTCCCGTTCCGAAAGAACATAGACAACCTTCAGCTTACATCCATCGGAAGCTACGAGTTGGATAAGAATCAGAAATGGTTTTTTTCCGGTCTGCTTGATTTCCGTTCACAACTGTTGAACGGTTACGGTGATTACACGCATCAAGATACAGTGTTAAATGCTGATGGTTCAATTGATGAGATCAACTTGGATCCGAACAGGATCAACAAGCGAACCACCGTTTCGAAATTTGCAGCTCCTGCTTATCTGACTGTTTCCGCAGGTATCACTTACAAGCCTGTTAGTTGGGTACAGTTCTATCTTTCTCCTGTGGCAGGAAAATTCACGTTCGTAAATCCTGCTGCAAACGTGTATGATGCAAAAACTGGCGGCAAAGGTGCAATGGCTTACGGTCTAAAAACACCTACCAGTGTTTACCGCGCAGAGTTTGGTTGGTATTTCCGAGCGAACTTGGAAAAGGAAGTTTTTAAGAATGTGATCGTAAAAACGCAGGTCGAATTGTTCGGTAATTACATGGATAAAGAGCATATTGACAATATTGCCACCACGGTTGATGCAACTGATGGCACCGTTTATTACGATCCAGCAAGTAGAGATCAGAATACGCAGATCGGAACTGATGGAAGCGGAAATGCGATCTACGCGTATGATAACCGTACTAACGTGGACGTGAACTGGCAGGCCTGGATTACGCTGAAGGTGAATAAATTCCTGCAGGCATCGTTGGAGTGGCAGTTGTTGTATGATTACGATATCACTGTTCCGAAATATCAGAAGGACGGAAATACAACCTATTCTTCACGCGGGGTTCAATTCCGTGAGGGCTTGACATTAGGCCTGAGCTATTTGTTTTAGAAGGTGATTTATTCCAACAAAAAAGGGCGCATTTGCGCCCTTTTTTGTTGTCGAAAATTAGATGATCGGTTGACTAGAGTTTTGAATACTCTTCCCAAACGAACTGCATCAGCTCGCGCACGTAGTCTTGCGTAAAGTTGAATTCGATTCCAGCTGCTGCGTAAATCTCACCAATTGGTTTTGTATAGCCCAAACTTAGCGCAGCTTCATATTGATCTAATGCTTTTTCTGGATTGTTGCGGTAGTTTCTCCAAACCGCAATGGCGCCCAATTGGGCAATGGCATATTCGATGTAATAGAAAGGTACTTCGTAAAGATGAAGTTGCTTTTGCCACTGGAATTTTTTCACGTCTTCATAACCGGTCCAATCAACCACCTTTCCTCCGAAACGGTTGCTGATACGAATCCAATTTTCGCCTCTTTCCTCCTCGCTGTGTGTTGGGTTTTCATACACCCAATGCTGAAAAGCATCAATGGTTGCTATCCATGGCAATGTGGCCATTATCTTTTCCAAATGCTCTTTCTTCGCACGGTTAAGGTCTACTTCATTGTCAAAGAAAACATCCCATTGATCAATGGAGATGAGTTCCATGCTCATGCTGGCCAATTCGGCCACTTCAGATGGTAAATTCTTGAATCCAGTGATCTCTAGGTCTTTGCTTAGGAACGAATGCACAGCATGTCCGCCTTCGTGAACCATGGTGATCAGATCGCGAAGCGAACCAACTGAGTTCATGAAGATGAATGGAACACCGATCTCATACAACGGATAGTTGAAACCACCTGGAGCTTTTCCCAAACGCGACCCGAGATCCAAGTGTCCCATGGCATGCATGGTTTCCAAACACTCGCCATAATAAGGACGGATCCTTCGGAACGCCTCAATTGAAAGAGTGATCAGTTCCTGCTCATCTCTGAAAGGTTTCAGGCCAGCTCGGCCAGAAGGATCCACATCCGCATCGAAAGGCTTCAGCGAATCAAGACCTAGCGCTTCTTTGCGCGCCAGATCAACCTTGTTGTTCAATGGAACGCATTCTGCCTCAATGGCACTGTGAAACGAAAAGCAATCTGCAGCAGTGTAGTCAAACCTGCCTAGTGCATCCATTTTATAATCGCGGTAGTTGGCGTAATCGGCCTGCTTCGCAATTTTATCGCGCAGACGAATCAGTTCGGTATAAAGCTGATCCAATTCGCGTGCTTTGCTTAGTCGCGCTTCGTTAACCTTATTGTAGATCGATTCGCGGAGTTCGCGGTCAGTGTCTTTCAAAAAGCTGTTCGCCATTTGCAATGTCAACTTATGACCGTCATGTTCAATAGACATGGCACCGGTGATTACTCCGTATTTCTGTTGCATCTGTTGCAGCGTGGTGAACAACGGAATGCTCTCTTCGCGGTACAGTTTGATCTGCATTTTCAGTACACGCAAGAAAATCGCGTATTTCTCCACGTCCAACTCTTTACAGAAAGGAGAATCGAGAAGTTTTTTATTGAAGGTATCCGAATAAGGAGCTGCGTTTGGGTCAATCTGCGAAACCATGAAATCAAACGCTTTCGCGGCATCTTCATTGGTGGTATCGATGTTCATTCGGATGTAGCGCCATCCGGTTTCTTCACTCAGAACTGCTTCTATTTCGCTCAGATCGCGCAGCCATTCTTCCAGTTCTGAAACGCGGGAAATGCTGCGGTTTTTAAGCTCTTCAAAAAGTGGTTGTAAGGTTTCCCAGGTTTCAATATGGAAATCCTCCGCCAAATATCTTCTCTTCTGGCGGGTTGGTATTACAGCTTCCTTTTCCATTGATGGTTTATTTTTTAACCTTCTTGGTGGCGCCTTTTGCGCCTTTTGGTTCCGATTTTGGCTTCGGGGTGGCTGCTTTTTCCTCTTTTACAGATTTTGGGGCAGCAGCTTTTTTGGCAGTGGCAGTTTCTTTCTTCGCTGGTTTCTCTTCCTCTTTAGGTTTAAGAAGCCCTTTTTCAACCAATAGATTGAACCATTGGAAAAGTTTTTTCAGGTCGGAATTGAAAACGCGCTCTCTATCGTAGTTCGGAAGAACTGAAGCTAGAAAATCGCCCAATTCTTTTACCGAATCCTTTTTCGGGTCCAAGGCAACTTTTCCACCTGTCTTTTTGAACAACAGACCGAAAATTTCTGCCAACGGTACATCGTCCTCATCGGTGTAAATGCTAATGTCTTCCAACGCCAATATTTTCTGCGTTGCATACGCAGGCATGCGTTTTCCATCAAGCAATGACTCTACAACCAGACCACCTTTCATCTGGCTCACCATTTTAAACAATCCCGGATAACCGGCAATTGAAAGAATTCCACTCAAATTCATCTGAATAATTTTGACCAAAAGTAAGTATTACACTTAGCTCGCCCGTTATCGGCATTCTTATTGTCTTTGCGAGGGGCAAAATCACCCTTACTATCATTAGCTTAGCACCTATGTTGAGATTAATTCTGGTTTTGAATATGCTCGGATCTTTGCTGCACGCAAGTGGGCAGGAATTGAAGTTGACTAAAACCATCGAAGGAGATTTCGACTACATGGTTACCGATCAGTTGGGGCGGCTGTATCTGTCTCGCGGCCACGAGCTGTTCCTGTATTATCCGGATGGTCAGTACATGTATCAGTTCAGCGACCTGAGCAGAGGCGAGATCACACACCTAGATACGCGCAATCCAATGAAGCTGTTGCTGTTCTATCCTGGATACAGCCAGATCGTTTTTTTGGACAACACACTTAGCCGAACGCGCGAAAATGTTGATCTGAATATGTTGCAGTTGCAATTGGTGCAATTGGCCTGTGCATCTTTCGATAATGGATTTTGGGTTTATGACCCTGTAAGCTTCCGATTGGTGCGTTTTGATCAGGGTTTGAACATAACCAACGAAGTTTCGAGTGTCAATCAATTGGTTGGTGCCGAAATAAATCCGAACGACATGACGGAGTTTGAAAATTGGCTTTACCTCGACGACCCGAAGTATGGAGTTTTCGTGTTCGATTCATTTGGTACGTATTCCAAGCTCATTCCGATCAAAGGAGCAGAGCACGTTCAAGTTCGGTCCAACGGGGTTTTCTTCGAAATGGAAAACAAACTCATTAAATACGACCCATTCACCTTTGAGCAGATGGAGATTGAACTTCCAGTGTCGGAGTTCAAATCTGTTAGTATTGAGAAAAACAAACTTTACGTTTTGCAGGATCATGCCGTGCTCATGTTCTCCATTAACAAGTAAAATAGGATTTGATACACAGATTTCAACATCAAAATTCACTTTGGGTGCGTACTTTCAATTACTATTTTTGACCGCCTATGTCACAACCAAAACACATTGCAGTAGCAGGAAATATCGGGGCTGGTAAAACCACCCTGACACGACTTCTTTCTAAACATTATAAGTGGGAAGCACAATACGAAGCTGCTGACGATAATCCTTATCTGAACGATTTTTATGAGGAGATGCAGCGTTGGTCGTTCAACCTGCAGGTGTATTTTCTCAACTCACGGTTCCGTCAGGTGATGGAGATCAAAAACGGGACTAAGACCGTTATTCAGGATCGTACCATTTTTGAGGATGCGCACATTTTTGCTCCCAATTTGCATGCAATGGGCCTGATGACCAGCCGCGATTTTGAGAATTACGAATCGTTGTTCGAATTGATGAATGAATTTGTCGGCCCGCCCGATCTGCTCATTTATCTGCGCGCTTCCATTCCAACGTTGGTCAATCAGATTCAAAAGCGCGGTAGAGCGTACGAAGAGACCATTCGTTTGGATTATCTAAAAAGATTGAACGAGCGCTACGAAGCTTGGATAAGCACGTACGACAAAGGCAACCTTTTGATCATTGAGGTGGATGACAATAATTTTTCCGAAGACAATGAAGACCTCGGAAAGATCATCAGCCGAATTGATGCCCAGATAAACGGTTTATTCTAAGGAATAAACAGCTTCACAGTTTCGAAAAATTCAGTGCCTTTCAGCCTAATGGCGTAGATTCCTTGCATCAGACCTTGGTGAGACAGGTTAATTGTTTCTTTTCCACTTCCTGATTTGATCAAACGGCCGTTCATGTCAAAAAGGCTCCACTCAACCATACTATTATCGCTTACGCGAAGAATGTGTTTGTCTGTATATGTTTCTATCAATACATTTCGCTCGGTCGATAAGTCGCCCACTGCAGATGCACCATAAGTGACCGCATTAAAGGCATTCACCCGACCGTAACCCAATTCCTTCGACCAGCCTCCATTTTCTTTCCAAGTGGAGTAGTCGTATCCACCTACTTTCTCACTGGTCATGGCAAGCGACTTGCGTGCTAACCATTCCGGCAAACCTGGAGTTTGTGAAAGCATGAGCGCCATTACGCCAGCTGCATTCGGACAGGCAGCAGATGTACCGTTGAAGCTGTCGTAGTATTGCGTGTTGCTGAACCCGTTTCCGCCCAACATGTCGATTGTGGCTACTCTAACTCCCGGTGCGCTCACATCCAAACCTGTGCCCCAATTTCCAGCCCACCAAGTTTCACCATCGCACGAGGAGGCTGTTTTCTGCTCATCGCACATACTTGTTGCACCTACGGCAATGGTTTTTTCGTAGCGCGCTGGCCAAAGTGGAATGGTATCGGTAATACCATCGTTACCACTCGAAAACAACATTGGAACGCCCAATCCTCCTCGGCCATTATCCACAACCTCATCAATCACGGCATTTACAAGTGTATCAGAACCAGGATACAGCGCAAGCAGGATATCTGGAACAGCCCAAGAATTGGACGAAACGTCAATATCGGCTTGTGATTGCCAGCCCATTGCCGCCAAAAAGAAGGCAGTTTCAGACCAAGGTTGAACTTGTCCCAAAATGACTTCGTAATGGAAAACCCGAACAGGTACTACTTTACAATTTTGACATACACCAGCTACGCCAAGGTTGTTGTTGGTATTGGCTGCGGCAATTCCAGCGCAGGAAGTTCCGTGGCCGTCACTGTCAAAATTGGGAGTAGGATAACCTTTAGTGTCTGTACTATCTGTGCTCATGGCGTCAAAACCGGGCAGGAGTTTTCCTTCCAATTCTGGGTGAAGCGTATCTATTCCGCTGTCAACGATCACAATCGTGATGTCAGAACTTCCTGTTGTGATGTTCCAAGCTGCTTCCACGTCCATATCGGCACCCACGGTTCCGTTTCCTTGCAGACTGGTTCCTTCATTTTTCAAGTTCCACTGTTTGTCGAACCGAGGGTCGTTCACAGAACAATCGCTTACGCTATGAACCAAGTTCGGGCTAACGGTTCTAAACCATCCAGTGGCTTTCAATGCTTTGACGGCATCAATAGGATTGATTCCATTTTTGTTTGTGGTCAACTCAATGATATTTTCCATGTACCGATTCGGTCCAACGATGGAAATGCCTAATTTTTCTGCTTCTCGTTCTAGCAATTGCATGTCATTCGCATTATTCAAATGCACGAAGAAGTTCGGTAGGTAGGTCACGAACTGATGTTTTGTGTTCGATTGTACTGGGCTAATGAAATCTACTGCTGGTTCAAGAAGCAATGCTTCTGTGTCAACCGCTCCTTTCGGGACAAACACGTAGGGTTTGTAGCGAAATTCGGAGATGTCTGATAGATCAGAAACGGAATATTTATTCAGTAATGCCAATTGTGTGGCCTTATCCACGTTGGTGTTGAAGAAAATGGCTGTGTGTGTTTCGCTCAGTTCATTCTGGGCAAACGACAAGAATGGAAGGAGAATGAATAGTAGAATGTGTTTCATTGATCTGATTTTGTGAATCGAAAGTAGTGAAACAAAAAGCCCGACCAATTGGCCGGGCTTCTTTCTATCAACTGAGTGCGTTACTCATTAAGATGGAATCAATACGCGGTCTATGGCATGAATCACACCGTTGCTGCCTTGAATGTCAGTAGCAATGATGTTGGTTTCGCGACCAGCACCATCTGTGATCTCGGCTCCACCAGTTAGGCTGATTGTAAATGAACCACCTTGTGCAGTTGGTACCATCATACTTTCAGTTAAAGCACCGGCAAGCACGTTTCCGTTAGCAACGTGGTAAGTAAGAACTGCTTCTAACGTAGTTGCATCTATGTCTGCAAGGCTTGAAGCGCTCAATTCGGCAAGAAGTGCAGCAAATGCATCGTTTGTCGGTGCAAATACTGTGAAAGGACCATCTCCTTCTAGGAAAGTAGCGTAATTAGTAGTCAGGTCGGTTCTTGTAAGCGCTTGCACCAAGATGCTGAAATTAGGGTTTGCAACAGCAAATGTTGGCACTTTAGGAATTCCGATAACCGCATCAACCACGTGAACAACTCCGTTTGAAGCATCCACATCTGTTGTTATTACAGTAGAACCACCATTGATAACTACACCGCTAGCAGTGTTGATGAACATATCGATGTTGCTGGTAGTGGTGCTGTAGGTAGCAAGCGTGTTGAAGTAACCAGTTGTTACGTCTGCTGCTTTAATTTCAGTTCCGAGAACGTGGTTAAGCAAAATCTGTGATAGAACCTCAACTGGCACTTCATCAACAGAGTTGAATCCGTTGGCGCTAAGAAACGTAGCGAAAGCCGCATTTGTTGGTGCGAAAACAGTGTAGTTTGCTGAAGCATCGCTCAGTGCGTCAACAAGTCCGGCACGCTGAACAGCTGCGACCAATGAACTAAGATCACTATTGGCAGAAGCTAGTTCAACAATATTTGATTGTGGGTCATTGTCGTCATCGTCTTTATTGCAAGATGAGAACGAGGTTCCAAGCGCCAGGGCAAGGATGGTTACTGGAACAAGTAATTTTTTCATTTAATTGATTTTGTTGAGTTAAGTGAAGTAAACGTGATCATGGTAGTATTGTTTAATAAATTATATAAAAAGCTAAACAAAAAATGTTTTTGAATACGAATAGAACCTTTTAAAAGCGAAAAAATGGTGAGCTGATCTGGCCAGATTCCTTCAAAGCATCACTTTCTTACGGATCGGTTGAATTTCAATCGAAACGTGTTAATCGCCCATTTGTAAGCTAATCGACAAAATATGGCAGGGAGATTTCGCGTTGTAATGTGGTTATCCACCAAATCCTATTCTCATGAAAACCCTACTTATTGCTTTGGTCATCGGTTCACTCATGTTCATATGCACCACATTAGATGCGCAAAACATTAATGACGGTGTCTACATCAACGAAACCAACATTCTGAGAGATCCAATACCATATTCGCCTCTTCGCGAAGCGGATGTGATGTGGGCAACGCGGGTTTGGCGAAAGATCGATCTGCGAGAAAAGATGAATCATCCGTTTTACTTTCCCATAGAAAGCATCAGAGACAGAAGAAGCCTTGTCCAGGTTTTGGTCGAATCTGTTGATGAAGGAAGCTTGACTGCCTATGATCCGTTGGATGACGAGTTTACCCGAACCTTGACAATGGCCGAGGTGAAAAGCAAGTTAAAGCGTATTGATACGATGTGGATTCCATCGCCTGATCCTCCTTATGATCCACAAATGGTAATTGTGGAAGAGGAATTTGATCCTTCCACCGTTAAGGAAATTAGGTTGAAGGAAGAATGGTTCTTTGATAGGCAGCGTTCCGTGATGGATGTTCGAATTATTGGTATTCAACCGGTGGCAGACAACATCGATCGTACTACGGGAGAAGTGAGAGGGAAGGAACCGATGTTCTGGGTTTACTTTCCAGAAGCGAGAAACATATTCGCGAATGTGGATGTGTTTAACCGACAGAATGATGCGGAGCGAAAAACGCTTGACGACATTTTTTGGAAACGGATGTTCGGATCTTACATCTATAAGGTTCAGAACGTGTACGATCGACAGATTGCAGATTACACGGTAAATGGTCTGGATCAGATGCTGGAAGCTGAACGTATCAAAGACGACATCTTTGTGATGGAAAGTGACCTTTGGGAGTATTGATAGGATAAAATCCAAAGAGAAAGCCCCGTTCCGAATTTCGGAACGGGGCTTTTCATTAACTAAATCGATTTCAATTAGTGCGCTACCTCAAACTGATTTGCTGTGTTTTTAGCACCACCAGCCTTTAGCGCCTTGTCGCCTGCAAAGAACTCTTTGTGATCATCGCCAAGGTCGGAACCGGCCATACGCTGATGTTTCACACAAGAAACACCTTTGCGGATCTCCTGACGCTGAACACCACCTACGTAAGCCAACATGCCTTCTTCTCCGAAATAACCTTGAGAAAGGTCGTTCATGTGTAGAGCTGTTGTGTGGTAAGTTGGCAGCGTGATCAAGTGATGGAAAACACCTGATACCCTTGCAGAGTCTGCTTGGAACGTTCTGATCTTCTGATCCGCTTCAATGGCCAATTCAGAATCATCGTATTTCGCATTCATCAGATCGTTTGCATCGTATGCAGAAAGGTCTTTTCCTGCAGCTTCCCAACGCTTGTAGGCTTGCTTACGGAAGTTCAAGGTCCAGTTGAATGATGGTGAGTTATTGTACACCAATTTAGCATTTGGCGCTTGCTCTTTGATTCTGTTAACCATTGCAGCAATTGCATCTACGTCTGGCGTTGGTGTTTCAATCCAAAGTAGATCCGCCCCAGCCTGTAAGCTAGTAATACAATCTAACACAACACGATCAATGTTCGTTCCTTGAGCAAACTCAAATAAACCTGAAGCTAAACGAGATGGACGGTGTAATTTGCCACCTTTCTTGATCAATACTTCGTCATCTTTAGCATCAGCGATGTCGATTTCTTCTGTTTTTAAGAAGCTAATGTATTGAGAGGCCAGATCTCCTGGCTCATTGGATACAGGAATAGTTTGTGTCAGACCAGCACCTTCAGAATCCGTACGTGCAACGATAATACCTTCTTCAACACCAAGCTCTAAGAATGCATAACGTAATGCATTGATTTTAGCGTGGAATTCAGCGTGAGGAACAGTTACTTTACCATCTTGGTGACCACATTGCTTAACATCTGAAACTTGGTTTTCAATTTGAAGGGCACAAGCACCAGCTTCAATCATCTTTTTGGCCAGTAAGTAAGTGGCTTCTTCGTTACCAAAACCAGCATCGATATCAGCGATAATTGGAACAACATGTGTTTCGAAATTATCAATCAGATCTTGAACATTTTCTCCTGCCACTTTTCTGCGGAAAAGGTCGTTCAACTCAGTTGCATCAGCTTGCTTCAAGAAATCATAGATCTCCGCGATCAATTTCGGCACAGATGTTTTTTCGTGCATAGATTGATCAGGAAGCGGACCAAACTCAGAACGTAACGCTGCAACCATCCAACCAGACAAATAGATGTATCTTCCTTTGGTTGTTTTGTGATGTTTCTTGACAGCGATCATCGTCTGTTGCGCCACAAACCCGTGCCATGCACCCAATGATTGCGTGTACTTAGAATGGTCTGCATCATAAGCGGCCATGTCTTCACGCATGATTGCTGCCGTGTATTTTGCAATATCCAATCCCGTTTTAAAACGGTTTTGTGTGTACATGCGAGCTGCGTGTTCAGGGTTTATTTCTCCCCAAGCAGTACCATATTTTGCTTTGAGTTTTTGAACTGTTTCTAGAGCCGAAACATAACTAGGTTGATTTCCCATTTTTTATGTCAATAGTTATTATTAGATGTAATTGTATGCGTTCAGGGTAAGGAATTCCTCGAATTCCTCAGTTGCAACCAGCTTCTTGAAAAGCTCGGTTGCCAATTCAAATTTTCCGTTGGTGTAAGCCTCCGTTCCAACGTAATCCTCAATTTTTTCAAGCTCTGACGGAATGAAACCTTCTACCATGGCGTAAGTCACGGTTCGGCCGTCTTCCATTTCAGCGCCACGCTGAATCCATTGCCAAACCTGCGTTCTTGAGATTTCGGCAGTTGCAGCATCTTCCATCAGGTTGTAGATGGCAGCAGCTCCGTTTCCGCGCAACCAGCTTTCGAGGTAAAGAATACCCACGTTGATGTTTTTCCGCACACCCGCCTCGCTGATGGTTCCTTCAGGAACGGCAATCAGATCAGCAGCGGTAATCACGTCATTCTCGCGCTTCACGTCAATTTGATTCGGGGTTGGCATATATTCATTGAATACATCCAATGCTGTTTGAACCAATCCTGGGTGTGCAACCCACGTTCCATCGTGTCCGTTTTTCGCTTCGCGAATCTTATCGTTTTTCACCTTATTCACAGCGGCTTCATTGGCTGCCTCATCTCCTTTAATAGGAATGAAAGCTGCCATTCCGCCCATGGCGTGAACGTTTCGTTTGTGACAGGTTTGGATAACCAATCGTGAGTAGGCATCCATAAATGGAGAAGCCATTGTTACTTGGTCTCTGTTCGGAACGATAAATTCTGGATGATTTCTAAAACGCTTGATGTAAGAGAAGATGTAATCCCAACGTCCGCAGTTCAAACCTGCAGAGTGGTCTTTCAGCTCCCAAAGAATTTCGTGTAGTTCGAAAGAGGCAAGAATAGTTTCGATAAGAACAGTCGCTTTGATTGTTCGTTGCTCAATTCCCAATTCGTTTTGCGCCATTACGAACGCATCGTTCCATAAACGCGCTTCCAAATGGCTTTCCATTTTAGGAAGGTAGAAGTAAGGACCACTTCCGTTCTCCAACAATTGGTGAACATTATGGAAGAAATAAAGACCGAAATCGAAAAGTCCACCTGAACAAGGCTCGCCATCAATCATCAATCCTTTTTCCAATAAATGCCATCCACGTGGACGGACAAGCAGTGTTGCGATTTTATCGTTCAACGCGTATTTCTTGCCGTTGTCTGGATTTTCGTAAGATATCGTGCGCTTGTTGGCATCACGAAGATTAATCTGTCCGCCAACGTTATTATCCCAAGATGGAGAATTACTGTCCTCAAAATCAGCCATGAACATCTTGGCGCCTGAGTTCAATGCGTTAATCACCATTTTACGGTCAACCGGACCAGTTATCTCAACTCGTCTATCTAATAGGTCTTCAGGAAGTGGAGCAACCGTCCATTCGCTTTCGCGGATGTGTGCCGTTTCTGGCAAGAAATCAGGAAACTTTCCGTTGTCAATTTCCGCTTGGCGTCCTTGTCGGGCAGCAAGCAATTCCTTTCTTCTTCCGTTGAATGCACGGTGCAGTTTTACAACAAATGCAATGGCTTCTGGAGTAAGGATTTCCTCATATCCAGTCTTCAATTCTCCTTTTATCTCAACGCCTTCCATGGCAACAGTTAGTTCTGACATATCCCTGAATTTGCTGCAAAGATAAAAATGAAATTCAATTTCTAGCGAATTTTCGCTAATTGAGAATTTTCATTGAAAATTGATTTTCGCAACATCGTCAATCGTATATTTGTCCGTTGCATTATGTCACGGAGCGAAGAAAATATCAAACTCATTTTTGGGCTGAAACTCAAGCAGTTCCGTACGGCCAAAAAATTGTCGTTGACTGAATTGGCGGAGAAATCTGGACTTTCAATATCTTATATCAACGAGATAGAAAAGGGAAAGAAGTATCCGAAAGCGGAGAAGATTTCTACGTTGGCCAACTCGCTTGATGTGCCTTACGATAAGCTTGTTTCGCTGAAATTGGATAAGCAGCTTTCGCCTGTTGGAGAGATATTGAACTCCCGTTTGTTGGATGAACTTCCCTTGGAGCTGTTCGGGATTGATAAGGGCAAATTGATAGAGATCATTGCCAGTGCGCCACTGAAGGTTTCGGCATTTATCAGCACCATCGCGCAGATTTCGAGCACATATAACTTGACGCAGGAGAATTTCTACTTCGCCATGTTGCGCTCGTATCAAGAGATGCACGAAAATTATTTTGAGGAATTGGAGCGGGAAGCGGCCCGCTTCAGGAAAGAATATGAATTGCCTGAAACTGGAAGCATTTCATCGGAGGTGTTGCGAAATATTCTACTGAATAAATTCGGGTACAACGTAGAGGAGAACGACCTCAGTGAGTTTCCGGAATTGACACACATTCGTTCGGTTTTTATCGAGGATGCGAAGAAGATTTTGATCAATGCTAAGATGGCTGAAAACCAGAAGGCGTTTCTCTATGCCAAGGAAATTGGCTACCAATTTTTGGAGATGAGCGGAGAGCGCGCCTTGATGACGCCTTGGCCGCGTGCCACGAGTTTTGATCACGTGCTGAACAACAGTCGCGCGAGTTATTTTGCTGGTGCGCTACTTATTTCGCCCGAAGGTTTGGCTAAGCAGCTAGAACGATTTTTCGCACAGCCGAAATGGGACGATAAAGGCTTGCTGAATATTTTGGAGACGTATAATAGTTCGCCCGAGATGTTCGTGCTAAGACTCATTAATATCATTCCAAAATATTTTGGGTTGAGTGGTATGTTCTTCATGCGTTTCGACCATAAGAGCAACGAAAATGAGACTTCGTTGAAGAAGCAGTTGCATCTTTCGCGAACACGTAATCCAAAGAAAATCACCTTGCTGGAGAAGTATTGTCGCACATGGGCTGACGAGATGATTTTCAATGATCTTGGAAAAACACCAAAGGCGCATTGCCATCGGTTTGTGACTGAAAATCAACGCCAAAGCTTTTTTGTGATGGCGCTGAGCCGTCCGATGAAACGGAACCCGAATGCAGCTTTGAGTGTGATGATCGGATTTGAGGAGAACACGACATTCGCCAAGAAAGTTGGATTTGCTGACGATGCATCCATTGGAACAACCGTGATGGAAATTGATAGCAGTGAACTGCAACGCGAAGAGGAATTCCGAAATATCAAAACTGCGATGAAAGCGCTGATGGAAAGTCAAAAGGCTACCGCAGTGAGCGAACTCACCGACTGAATCCACTGAACGTAGCATCTTTGCCGCATGGCTACGAAACCGATCATTGACGTTATTATTCCCGCGTACAACGAGGAGCAATCTATCGGTTTGGTGCTGGACGAAATTCCGAAATCGTTGGTTCGGAATGTGGTAGTGGCGAACAATAATTCGTCTGATAGAACGGGAGAAATTGCCAAACAGCACGGAGCGATTGTCGTATTTCAGCCCGAACCTGGTTACGGAAATGCGTGCCTGAAAGCCATGGAATTCATCGCGCTGCAGGAAATCAAACCAGACATCATTGTGTTTTTGGATGGTGACCATTCTGATTACCCAGAAGAATTGCCTGAGGTGGTGCAACCGATTCTTGATGGAAATGCTGATATGGTTATCGGTTCGCGAGCGTTGGGAAAGTCGGAAAGCGGGAGTCTCACACCGCAGCAAGTATTTGGCAATTGGTTGGCTACGCGAATGTTGCAGTTGTTTTACGGAGTGAAGTTCACCGACCTCGGGCCGTTCCGGGCTATCCGATACGAAAGTCTGTTGCAATTGAATATGGTTGATCGTAACTACGGTTGGACGGTGGAAATGCAGATTAAAGCCGCCAAGCAAAAGCTCCGAAGTGTTGAAGTTCCAGTGGATTACCGGGTCCGCATCGGGGAGTCAAAAGTCTCGGGCACGATAAAAGGGACGATTGGTGCGGGTTACAAGATCATTCTTACCCTTTTCAAATACCTTTGATCGGATGGTTCTCGGGTACGTTCTTCTTGTCGTTTACATCATTTGCCTGCTCGCCATTCTGGTCTATAGTCTGGTTCAAGGACATCTCACTATTCTTTATTTACGTTCGAAGAAAAAGGGTGCAGAAATAGTGCCCGAACTACCAAAGGACTTGCCTTTTGTGACCGTTCAATTGCCCGTTTATAACGAGTTGTATGTGGTTGAACGCTTGATCAGACGCGTAGCTCAATTGGATTATCCGCTGGATCGATTTGAAATCCAAGTGTTGGATGACAGCACCGATGAATCGGTGGAACTGGCGGGCAATATTGTTGCAGAGCTGCGGAAAACAGGCTTGGACATTCAGCATATTCGCAGAGACGAGCGAGTAGGTTTCAAGGCTGGCGCTCTGTCGTACGGAATGAACCTGGCGAAGGGCGAATTCATTGCCATTTTTGATGCCGATTTTCTTCCCGAGAAGGATTTTCTGATGAAGACCTTGCCGTATTTCCAAGACGAGAATATCGGTTTGGTACAAACGAAATGGGAGCACCTCAATCGAAATTACAATTTACTGACGCGCTTGCTTTCGATGGCCTTGGATGCGCATTTTACCATTGAGCAGCGCGGCCGGAATTCAAATGGCGATTTCATGAACTTCAACGGAACGGCAGGCGTTTGGAGACGAACATGCATCGAAACGTCTGGCGGTTGGAGTGCTGATACGCTTACTGAAGATCTTGATCTCAGCTATCGCGCGCAGCTGAAAGGTTGGAAGATGAAGTACTTGGAAGAGCAGACTTCGCCAGCGGAAATTCCTGCATTCATTCAAGCCATTCGTTCGCAGCAATACCGTTGGAACAAGGGCGGGGCGGAGGTAGCACGGAGAAATTTTACGAATGTGATGAAGGCTGATCTGCCGCTGCACGTCAAGTTTCACGCGTTGTTCCATCTGTTCAACACCGGCATTTTCATTTGCATTTTCCTTGCGGCCTTGGTCAGCGTGCCGTTGCTCTATTTTATGGCAGAAACAGGTTTAGCGAACGAACTGATGAAGTATGCGGCTGTGTTCTTTCTTGGTTTTTTCTTCCTATCGGGATTCTTTTGGACAACCATCCGTCAGAGGCACGCCAATGCGTGGAGTGCAACAGCTTGGTTCGTGCTGTTTTTCCCTATTTTTCTGAGTCTGTCAATGGGCCTTTCGCTTTACAATGCCATTGCGGTTTCGGAGGGATACTTGGGCATCCGTTCGCCTTTCATCCGAACTCCGAAGTACAATATTGTGGGGAAGAATTCGGATTTGACGAACAATAAATATTTTGTATCGCGGCCACCTTTTATCGTATTGTTTGAGGCACTTTTGGCGCTCTATTTCTTAGGCGCAATTATTTGGGCCATTCATGTCGGTTATTACGCTTTCATTCCGTTTCACGTGCTGCTGACCTTGGGTTTTGCAGGCATTACGTTTTACACCATTAAGCATAGTTTTCTTAGAATCTGATGCTGCCGCGTTGGGCACATAGCTTATTGATGTTTGCAGCCTTTCAGTGGCATTTGGCATTTGCAGTTATCATTGACCGCTTCAATTCGCCTGCCGTATTGGCGTCATTCGCTGGGCTCTGGTTGGTATTCCTGATTCAGTGGGCCGACCGAGAGATTAGCGTCAAGCGGATGATTATTATCGGAATGGCTTTCCGCGCCATTTATCTATTGGTATTTCCCGAATTGTCGGATGATGTATTCCGATACATCTGGGATGGCATGTTGACGAATGAAGGGATTTCTCCTTATTCCATGCTTCCATCAGAATGGTCGAATGTCGGGCTGAGCCAAGAATTTGGAAACATGCTGCATCAGCTCAATTCACCCGACTATTATTCAATCTATCCGCCTGTTTTGCAATCCATATTTGCGTTTAGCGTGTGGTTGGGCAACGGCCAATTACTTTCCTCCATTATTGTTCTTCGGGTGTTGGTGCTAATTGCAGAGTTGGGTTCGATGATTCTCATCTGGAAGCTTTTGAAAGCGTGGAAGATGAGCGAGCGGAACCTGACGTTTTATGCCTTGAATCCGCTGGTAATCATTGAGTTTGCAGGCAATCTGCATGGAGAGGTCTTTATGGTTTTCTTCTTGCTGTTGAGTTTGTGGTTGCTAAGCAGGTCGACCTCCCCGAAGATCGCCGTCATTGCGAAGGAGGAACGACCGAAGCAATCTGAAACTAAGGAGACAGAAGGGGAGAGATTGCCACGAAATTCGAAAAGCGAATTTCTCGCAATGACGGATTTTACAAGTGGAATAATTTTCGCCATCGTATTCGGATTGAGCGTAGGCACGAAGCTTTTGCCGCTGATGTTCCTTCCGTTCTACATCAAACGTTTGGGCTGGTTCAGGACCGCGATTTACGGCACAGTGGCGATTCTTACAGTTGCGCTGCTGTATGTTCCATTTTGGACACCTGAATTGCTTGATAATACGCTTTCGTCTCTGCGTTTGTATTTCGCCAATTTCGAGTTCAATGCGAGCGTTTATTATGTGATTCGGGAAGTTGGATTCTGGTATAAGGGCTACAATATTATCGGGATAACCGCTGTTTGGCTGCCGCGTGTGGTTGCGGTTTCCATTCTTTTGATTGCACTACTGGTTAAGGATAAAGAAGTGTCTGGACTTCCGAAGTTGATGCTCTTTGCCTGGTTCCTTTATTATGCATTTGCCACTACGGTGAATCCGTGGTATGTGGCCGTATTGGCGGCTTTTCTTCCATTTACTAAGTATCGGTTTGCGTTGCTGTGGTTGATGCTCGTTCCGCTTTCGTATCACGCATTCGGAAACGAACCTTTTCGAGAGAATATGTGGCTGATCGCTCTGGAGTATATGCCTGTTTACGCGTGGTTGCTGTTTGAGTTGAATGTCTTTGTTCCCCTAGAAAGAAAGTGGGCATTGCGTAGGGCAGAGGTGAAGCGGAAACGTTTAATGCCATTCTTTACTAAAGGAGAATCAGTACTTGAAGTCGGTTCGGGAAATGGGGCGCTAACGAAGTTGTTGCGTACTGAAGGGATGAAGATGTCTGCATTAGATATCTCGGATAAAAGCCTGTTTGAGGATGTGGTGGTTGAGGTTTATGACGGAGAGAAGTTTCCGTTTGAAGACAAACAGTTTGATGTTTGTCAGTTGATTACGATGCTGCACCATACGACCAATGCCGAGGAACTTATTCGCGAAGCAAAGAGGGTTTCCAATCGCATCATCATCATGGAAGATGTGTATGAAAGCTCTTTCCAGAAATACATTACTTGGTTTACGGATAGCGTGATAAACGGGGAGTTCTATGGTCATCCGCATTCGAACCGAACGGATGCTAAATGGAAGGAGATATTTGAAACGAATGAGTTGGTGGTTGAGAAAGTCGAGTATTATCGGTTTCTTTTGTTCTTCAAGCAGGTTACCTACGTGCTTATTCCAGCAAACCACTGACCGATCAAGTTTCAGCCACGTCTTCATTGGTTTGTCTAACACGCGATCAGACCGTTTCTTAGTCCCTTTTTGTGCTTGAATCAGTGTTTGGTTTAAATAGGGATTATCCTACCTTTGCGCGCTCGAAAAACGAGCTATAAAAACAACCAATTTAACTTAGTATGGAAAACATAGTTTATTTCCTTCCACTGTTCGGAGTAGTATCGCTGCTTTACGTTGCATGGAAAAGCGCTTGGGTAAGCAAGCAAGAAGTAGGTACGGAAAAAATGGCCAAAATTGCTGGTCATATTCAGAAAGGTGCAATGGCATTCTTGAGTGCTGAATATAAAGTGCTTGCGATTTTTGTTGTGGCTGTTGCCGCTCTGCTTGCCTTTAAAGGAATGAGTGAGGCAGATTCTAGTCCACTTGTTGCATTGTCTTTCATCGTTGGTGCTGTCTGTTCTGCCTTGGCAGGATACCTTGGAATGGTAGTGGCTACGAAAGCTAACGTTAGAACGACTAACGCTGCCCGTACTTCACTAGGTAAAGCCCTTGAGGTTGCCTTTGGTGGTGGTTCGGTGATGGGAATGGGTGTAGTTGGATTGGGTGTTCTTGGATTGAGCGGCCTTTTCTTGGTTTACACACAATTTGTAGGTCCAGAATGGAGCATTACTAAAGTATTGAATGTGCTTGCAGGGTTCTCGTTGGGAGCTTCTTCCATCGCATTGTTTGCACGTGTTGGTGGTGGTATCTACACAAAGGCTGCTGACGTTGGTGCTGACCTTGTAGGAAAAGTTGAAGCTGGTATTCCTGAGGATCATCCATTGAACCCAGCTACCATTGCAGATAACGTTGGTGACAACGTTGGTGATGTTGCTGGTATGGGAGCTGACCTTTTCGAATCATATGTAGGTTCAATTATTGGTACAATGGTTTTGGGAGCGATCTTCGTTCCTGGGTTTGCTGAAATGGGCGAAATGTGGGGCGGTCTTGGTGCTGTTCTTCTTCCAATGGTTTTAGCTGCGGTTGGTATCATCGTTTCCATCTTCGGAACTTTCTTCGTGAAGGTGAAAGATGGCGGAAGCCCACACACTGCTTTGAATATCGGTGAATTCGGTTCTGCTGCTGTTATGGTTGTTGTTTCTTACTTCATTATTGGTTATTTCCTTCCAGATTCGTGGTCTTTGAATGGAACGGATTACACTTCTAACGGAGTTTTCTTCGCAACACTTGCTGGTCTTTTTGCAGGTTTGGGAATTGGTAAGATCACTGAGTTTTACACGGGAACAGGTACACCTCCTGTAACGTCTATCGTTCGTCAATCATTGACCGGATCTGCAACCAATATCATTGCTGGATTGGGAGTTGGTATGATGAGTACGGCTATTCCAGTTCTCTTGATCGCTGCTGCGATTATCCTTGCTTTCAAATTTGCTGGTCTTTACGGTATCGCCATTGCTGCGGTAGGTATGCTTGCAAACACAGGAATCCAGTTGGCTGTTGATGCTTACGGACCTATTTCTGACAACGCTGGTGGTATTGCTGAAATGGCTGATCTTCCAAAAGAAGTTCGTCAGCGCACAGATAAATTGGATGCAGTTGGTAACACCACTGCTGCTATCGGTAAAGGATTTGCCATCGGTTCTGCTGCTTTGACGGCTTTGGCCTTGTTTGCGGCCTTCATGCAACAAGCGAATGTGAGTATGATCAACGTGGCTGATCCGAACGTGATGGCAGGTCTGTTTGTAGGAGCTATGCTTCCATTCGTATTCTCAGCAATGAGTATGAACGCTGTGGGACGTGCAGCCATGGCCATGATTGAGGAAGTAAGACGCCAGTTCAAGGATATTCCTGAATTGAAAGCTGCTCTTGAAGCCATGAAGCGTAACGATGGAAAAGATCAGAAAGATTGGAGCGCAGAGGATAACGCCATTTTTGAGGCTGCTGATGGTAAAGCTGAATATGACAAATGTGTTGCTATCTCTACCAAGGCTTCGATTAAGGAAATGGTATTGCCAGGAGTTATGGCGATTGTTGTTCCTGTAGCTGTTGGATTCATTGGAGGTCCTGAAATGCTTGGAGGTCTTCTTGCAGGTGTTACTTCTGCTGGTGTGTTGATGGCTATCTTCCAGTCTAACGCTGGTGGAGCTTGGGATAACGCTAAGAAGATGATTGAAGAAGGCGTTGAGATCAACGGTGAGAAATACGGAAAGGGTTCTGAGCCACATAAGGCTGCTGTTGTTGGTGATACTGTTGGTGATCCATTCAAGGATACTTCAGGTCCATCATTGAACATCCTTTTGAAATTGATGTCTGTAGTTGCCTTGGTAATTGCTCCATCTATCGCACTGGATCTTCCAGAAGTTTCTGATTCAGCTCTATTGAATGCTCCTGTTATTGAAATGACTGTTGAAGCTACAACCGCTGAGGACGGAACCGTAATTGAAACAACTGTTTCTACCGAAACTGTAACTAACGCTGCTGGTGAAGTGGTGACTGAAACAGTTGAGAAAGTGGTTGAGACCGTGAAAACGGAAGTTGCCAAGTAAAAGGTAATTTAATTGATATTGAGAGCCCCAATCGCAAAAGCGATTGGGGCTTTTTAATGGGTTTAGATTGGTGGTTCTATGAGGGTGAATCCGCATAAAGAAAGCCCCGATACGATTCCGTATCGGGGCTTATTTGTTCTTGGAAGGCTGAAGTGTTTATCGGCCTTGAATGTAATCGTTCAATTCATCGATGCTTGAGCTGAAATCGAAAGCATCATTTAGTTTGTAGTAGTTACCAATGTCATAGGTTTTGTCGTAAGCGAATTTGGCGTATTCCAATTTGCTGTCTTCGAAATCGAATGTGCCCATCATTCGCTTTACTTGATCGGCTGTTAGGCAATTGGAACCAGTGATCTGTTTGGCAACGGTCAATTTCGAATCTTCAAAGTCTTTGGATGCAACAGAATTACGTGCATCTGCAAATTGCCCTTCTTCCATTGGCCAAGGACAGCCGATAGCTCCACCGTAACCAGGCATTACATAATGGTCAGAGCCGCCACTCGTTGTAGTTGTGGTGGTTGTAGTATGTGTTTCGGTGTAGGTTTCGCTGATGTTGACGTTCATATCAACACCCATTCCGCCCATGTTCATATTAACATTCACATCGGTGTCTTGAGCGAATGCGCCAATGGTACTAAAAGCGGCAAAAATGGTAAGTGTTTTTTTCATGTTAAATGAGATTTAAGGTTGACGTTGCCCATGGCAATTTAGATGCCAAAAATAAGATGAATCGTATTCCGATTCTCAATCCTTAAAATCGCCTGGACGAGTGTCTTCAGGTAAGTTGTTCAGACTTCGGTTTTTGGCAAATACGTCTCTGATCTGGATCCATTCGCCTTTCTGAAATTCGAGTGCATCGTAACTGAAATCAGGCCCATAGAACTGATATTGACCTTCGAAACGAGAGTCTTCAGGAGCTAAATGGTCCATGATGACCATCTTTTCCTTTTCGTCATAATTGAGTGCCATGGAAACATCGTTGGCATACTCGTAAATGAGCCGATAAGCAAGTCGACCTTGCTCATCTTTAAAAATGGATGAACCAAGAATGACAGACTTGCCTTGGATGCTAATTACATCCACCACTTTGCGATTGGTAATGTTGTCTTTGCCATCCCAACCAAGAAGGGTGTAATAGGTTTTGCCGCGATAGCGGTTGGCGAGTAGTTTGTAGTAAAGCGCTCCATACCATTCGTTCGGACGGATGGGTTTACGTTCAATGCGTTCCCAATCTGCATTGTCTTGAAAAACTGTGACTGCCACGGTTTCCTTTGTCGGTTTATGGCGCATGATGCAATGGTACTGGAAGTCGCCATTTTCTAATGCGAGATTCCAGCATAGCATGTGAATGACGCCATCCCAAGACGAAAGTTGACCGAGAAATGGAACGGAGTCTAATTCGGTATCAAAGTTTGCCGGGTCTGAATAGAATTTGGAGAAGGCACTTTCCAGCTTAGCAGAAGCAATGATCTTCTCAGAATCTTCGCCCGTACGCATGGTATCGAATGATCGAAGAACCGAATTACGAAAGGTGGTATCGACCTGTGCTGAAGTGAAAAGTGGAGAAAGGAGAAAAAGAAAGAAGACCCATCCCCTAACCCCTTCCCTTGAGGAAGGGGAACAGGCGCGTTGATTTGAGGCTTGCACTGATGTTTGCTGGGAGAGCTGCGTTAGGGATGGAAGCGGCATCCTTTTTCTGAACCCTGAGGTTCTCGAAGGGTGTTGGAAAAAGATATAGCGGACAGCCCGACCCACGCCTAAAGCGAGGGGAACGCCCAAATGATCTTTTTGAAATCGGTTTGCAAGCATGCTTGTAATTACGGCACTAATGAATGGAAATTGCATAAAAAAGGCGAGAACAAGTCTCGCCTTTCAAAATCCTTGCCTCAACTACTAAAGGTGAAGCGATGCTTTTTTCTGAAGGTTTTCCGCTTCTGTATGTTCGTTATCCTCATCGGCAACACAGCAATCTACTGGGCAAACGGCCGCGCACTGCGGTTCATCGTGAAAACCGACACACTCCGTGCATTTATCTGTAACGATGTAATACACATCCATTTCCTTTGGTTCTTGGGCTGCATCGGCATCGGCTGTAAAACCGCTGAAGCCTTTGAACTCGCCTTTTACAGATGTACCATCTGAAAAGCGCCACTCGGCACCGCCTTCGTATATCGCATTATTTGGGCATTCTGGCTCGCACGCCCCACAGTTTATACACTCGTCTGTTATCTTGATAGCCATCTTGTCTGTTGCTTTATGTGGTTTAGTTTTGCGGGCTCAAAGATAGTGTACGCAAGATGAATCATCAACAACGGACTGAAGCATTTATTCGATTGGGAGAAGTGCTAAAATCGGTGGCAACCGATGCGCAGGAAAGCGATTGGGCTGCGGCTTTCAATCTTGCCGAGGCAAAGAACCGCTGGTTTACGCAAGAGAACATGGCGTTGGCCTTGCGCGGAATTGCCTACATGTTGCAACCGGAGAAATTGGAAAAGTGGCTTTCGGTTTACGGTGAGCTTCCTGAAACGGGTGGAAAGAAGGTAGGATTGATCATGGCGGGGAATATTCCGTTGGTTGGATTTCATGATCTTTTGTGCGTGCTGATGTCGGGCAATGAGGCGGTGGTTAAAACTTCTTCACAAGACGAAGTGCTGCCGAAGAAATTGGTGGAAACCATTGCAGAGATAAGTCCTGAACTAGCTGCACGCATTGAGCTGATTGATGGTAAGATGGAAGGTTTTACACATGTAATTGCCACTGGAAGTGACAACAGCGCGCGCTACTTTGAGTATTATTTTGGAAAGTACCCGAACATCATCCGCAAGAACAGGAATTCGATTGCTATCATCAACGGAGATGAATCGCTAGATGAACTGCGCGCTTTGGGAAAAGATATTTTCCGCTATTTCGGATTGGGCTGTCGCAACGTTTCTAAGGTTTACCTGTCCGATAAAATGGATCCGAAAACGTTTTTGGCTACGCTAGAGGATTGGAAACCGATCGGTAATCACATCAAGTATTTCAATAATTACGAGTACCACAAGGCCATTTTTCTGGTTGAGAAAATGGCACATTTAGATAATGGTTTCCTGCTGCTGCGCGAGGATGCGAGTTTGGGCTGTCCTGTTGGCGTGCTGCACTTTCAGACTTATGGAACTATTGATCAGATGAAGGCCGAAGTGAAAATCCATGCGGACGAAATCCAATGCGTGGTGGCTTCTGATAAACTTGGTTTCGAGCATTCTGTTCCCTTCGGAAAGGCGCAATCTCCAGAATTGTGGGATTATGCAGATGGGGTTGATACGATGACGTTTTTGCTTTTGTAGCTTTATTGAACGACCACTTTTCCCTGTTCAATCTTCCTATCTGAAAAACTCACATTGTAGAAATACAATCCTGAAGCAAAATGCTCATTCAGAATAAGTGTTCGATTCGTTGAGCCAGATTGGGTATAGACAAGTGCTCCTGATGCATTGAATACTTCAAAGGTGAAGTCGAAAATATGCTCGTCAGAGAAGGTGATGCTTACAGATTCTACTATCGGATTCGGATAAAGTGAAGCCCTTCTTGTTTGGTTGTCTGATTCTTCGTCAATTCCTGCAAACACAAAACAATCAGGGTTTGCCTGAGTGGCTTGATCATGGACGTAAATAAGCAATGAAACATCCGTAGACTGATTGCTACTTGATGTTCCCCGAAAGCTAACGATGTACGGTGCACATCTCATGTCCTCTTGGGATGGTGTCCAATTGAACGTGTTGGCCACGTAATGACTTCCTGAAGAATCCGAATTGAACGAGGCGGTGTTGCCAAAAAGAAATGGTTCGCCAAAAGCCTCCATCTCAACAGAATTCTGTAATGGGTCGCTGTAAACCAAGCCTAAATCAATACTTTGATCTGGTTCAACTGTAATCGCAAAATCATTGCTTGCATTCGTGGGCCAGCCTGAAGTTCCGGAAATTATTCCCGTGAAATCCTCGGGGTAAACGGTCACTTGAAAATCTACGGTTACAGAACCAACAAATTCACTATTACGATATTCACTTACGATCATGGCAAAATTGTATTCGCCTTGTTCTTGGGGAGAATCCCACACAAAATCTCCGTTCAATGGATTCACCGATACTCCGTTAGGAACAGAATATCCAGGAATAAACTGACCATTTTCTCCACGTGGAGTTGTTAATTCGAATGAAAGAAAGTCTGCATCTGGGTCATAAAATGCGAGGTTTCTAACGAACGGAATCCCAGCAAATGCATAGGGAGTTATAATTGCAGTTGGCTTGGTTGAATTATTAAAGTCGTTCGTGTTAGTTATTCTCAACTCGCTTTGAATGGCAAAAGGAACATTTATCGAGTTCGGAACATTGAGAATTCCGCCATTCCTGTTGGGGTCTTCCATAGAAAGAGCATAATAGCCGAGTCCTGGATATGTGTGTTGTGCCACATACTTGTTTTCCTTCACTCCAGGTAAAAGAACCACTCCATTTCCATTGCCGTTGGTGCGTGGAATCGTATCCAATTGCCCATCACCCCAATTTACTATCAGCATTGGCCTATCCGCAGGGCTGTCTGGAACAGTGTAGGTGGTAACCTCAACTTGATATGTGAAACCAGAAATATGCGTGTAAGCAACATAACCTGCTCGATTGTGAGTCGCATTTGCCGAGGAAATGGATAGACAAATGAATATGAGTAGAAAGGCGACCTTTTTCATGACATTTTGTTAGATTGCTAATATCAGGAACCTTTTACAACTATGAAAGAACGTCAAGCCACATAGATGTCGTCCTGGATAAGTGAAGGTCTTCGTGAAAATTATGCGCTAAGCGAATTCAATGCCGCATAAACCTTCCTTAGCGGCAAGCCCATCACGTTGAAGTAGCAGCCGAAAATTCGGTCAATGCCCACATAACCGATCCATTCTTGAATGCCGTATGCACCAGCCTTGTCCAATGGTTTGTATTTCTGCACGTAGAATTCAATTTCGTCTTCAGTCAGTTCTCTGAAATGTACTTCTGTGCGGTCAAAATCTGAAATGGTCTTGCTCGAAGTTCGTACGGTAATTGCCGTATAAACCTCATGCGTTGTACCCGAAAGTTGACGGATCATGCGCTTGGCATCTTCGAGATCAACAGGCTTCTGAAGTTCTTTATCGTTCAGCCAAACAATGGTATCGGCCGTGAGAATGATCTTTCCTTCTAATTCATCTTCCGAAAAAGCGTTGGCTTTCAGTTTCGATAAGTACAACGGAATCTCTTCCCGCTCCAGATCATCCGGATAAACTTCCTCCACGTTCTTTGGCTGAATCGAAAACTCAAGCCCCAATTCTTCCATCAGCCACTTTCTGCGTGGCGATGCCGAAGCAAGGATCAGTTGTTTTCCCTGAAGATTAAGCATTAGAATAAGGTTCTGAATATGGGCATGGCCAGAATTCCACCAACCATCAAAACCTTGGCTAACGTGCTGCTTTTGTGGAAATCAGTTTCCGAAATGCTTCTTGCCACTTGCATCGCCAAAGCCAAGGCTGGAAGTTGCACGCCAAGCAGGAAATAGAAGAATATGATCAGGTCATTCTCTTGCCACCAAGCCCATTGAAATTTCCCTATCGCCAACATTAGCACTGCAATCAGGAACACGACAATCGCTTTGGTTGGTTTGATGCCGATAACGATCGGCAGCGTTTGGCAGCGCAGTAATTGATCGCCTTTTATGTCTTCCATGTCTTTGATTATTTCGCGGATTAGCGTAGAAATGAACGAGAAGAATGCAAACGCAATAAGAATGGGCGACCAAGGCAATTGCATCCATCCATCCGGATTGCACATCATGTAAAAATACATGGGCATGAATGGCACCAGTCCGGCTAGCAACGCCACAACCACATTGCCAATAAGCAATTGCCGCTTGTACGAATACGAGTAAAAATAAAGACCTCCAGCGGCCAGCATGAATATGAGCGAGTTGGAAACGTTACCCAAATTCCTGCACAGATACATGCCAATTCCAAGACCAGCTGAGCCAAGCGCGTAATAGAAATTCCAAGCCTTTTCTTCCGAAATAAGGTTTCCTACAATCCGCTTATCGGGCTTATTGATGCGGTCAATGTCTTGGTCAAAAATGTCGTTCACCACATTGCCTGATGCGGCAATCAGCACCGTGGCCAAACTAAAAAGAAGCCAATCGAGAACTGATAAACACGAATCGATCTGTAGTAGCTCAGAAATCGGATCTACAATTTGTGTTTTGGCCAACACAAAGATCAGCCCTACCATCAGCAGGTTGGGCCATCTTACCAAACGGAGGTAAGTCATCAACCCCAATTACTTTTGGGCTGCCTTCTCAGCAGCTTTATCCTCGTCATAAATGGCGTTCAGCCCGGCCAACACATCACGTGTAATGTCCAAGGCCGGATCTCCAAGTAGAATGCCACCTGCTTCGCTCGAATAAGCAAGCACGTAGGTGAAACCGTAATCTTCGTTGTAGGTCTTCAAAAATGCCTTGATGTTGTCTTGCACTTCCTTCGTTCCCTTCAACTCCTTTTCCATCAATTTTTCCTGAAGCGATTGTTGCAACAGGCCAATTTCTTGGTCAGCTTCCTGAGAGAAAGCCTGCGCATTCTGCTGCAAACTTTGCAATTCTTGCATCTTATTGTTTCGCAAAACCTCGTTCATTCCCTGAGCGCGCTGCTCAAAATCGGCCGCTTTCGTCTGCAATTCTCTCGCCATCTGTTCCAGCTGATTTTGCAAAAGGTTCGAACGTTGCTCCACCTTGTTCTCGCTTTTCATACGCTCAACTTCCAGATCAGACTTAATGTCGATGATCAGTTTGTAGCCATTCCAGATCGAATCCGTGTTCACGTAAGCAATTTTCAGCTTGCTCGAAACGCTGTCGATCACCGCAGCATCCACCGAATTCTTACGGCCTTCAGGCCTGCGTCCCGAAAATTCGAAGTAAAACAACACGGCAATTGCAACGGCCAGAATCGCGTTTATCGCGAGCGAAAGATTTTTCATAGGTCAAAATTTGAGCGGCAAAGGTAATCGTTACAGAATACAGATGGTTATTTGCAGCCTGCCCAAAGTTTATCCTAGGGCGTTACCCTACGGGTCGGGCTGTCCGCTCTATCTTTTTCCGCAAACACCTATGTTCTCGAATGGTTGTACAGGAAAAAGGATGCTGCTTCCATCCCTACAGTTTACCCTGAGCCAAGTCGAAGGGCCTGCTACTTCACGTATAGCACGTCTTTTACAGCCGCAATCGTATCTGCAACATTCGGTAGCCACTCTTCTACAAAAGCTGGAGCGTAAGCCAACGGAGTATCCTTACACGTAATGCGTTTCACAGGCGCATCCATATAATCGAACGCATCTTTCTGAACATTATAGGTCAGTTCGGATGAGATGGATGCCAATGGCCAAGCCTCTTCAACCACAACCATTCTGTTGGTCTTTTTCACAGACTCAATAATGGTCGCGTAATCAATTGGCCGAACGGTTCTCAGGTCAATTACTTCAGCTTCAATGCCGTCTTTCGCCAATTGTTCGGCAGCTTCCAACGCCACTTTCATGATCTTCCCGAAGGAAACGATTGTTACATCTTTTCCCTTTCGCACCACATTTGCTTTGCCAATCGGAATCAGATATTCCCCTTCAGGAATCATCCCTTTATCGCCATACATCTGCTCACTTTCCATAAAGATCACAGGGTCGTTATCGCGAATAGCCGATTTCAATAATCCTTTTGCATCAGCAGGATTGGAAGGAACAACCACCTTCAATCCAGGGCAGTTGGCGTACCAACTTTCAAAAGCTTGCGAGTGCTGCGCACCTAACTGTCCAGCAGAACCAGTTGGCCCACGGAAAACCATTGGCGCACCGAATTGCCCTGCAGACATGTGCAACATCTTTGCAGCTGAGTTGATCACTTGGTCAATTGCCACAAGTGAGAAATTGAAGGTCATGAATTCCACAATCGGACGAAGACCGTTCATGGCAGCGCCAACCGCAATGCCGGCAAAGCCAAGTTCTGCAATGGGCGTGTCAATCACTCGTTTCTCGCCAAACTCATCCAACATACCTTGACTTACCTTGTAAGCGCCATTGTATTCGGCCACTTCTTCGCCAATCAAAAAGACGGTTTCGTCTCTTCTCATTTCCTCACTCATCGCTTCGCGAAGCGCTTCTCTGAACTGTACTTCTTTCATGGTTTCAAATATACGTAGAGTCGCAACGCATTGCGTCTTTGCTTCGACAACTACGGGCGCATTTTACTCGGACTCTGCCTGCTGTCGAAAATATCGGTCACAAGAATAATATCCTGTTCCTAGATCACTCGATAGATGATCTTAAAATGTCCGACAATTATTCTACGATGACCTAATTCAAGTTCGTCCAAAATAGGTTCAAGTTGTCCAACGTTCGGGTTTTCTGCCAATTTATTGGTCGAACGGATTACGGTTTCTCCTACTTCCAGACAAAGGTGCTCGGGATGTTTCTTTCGCATGAAATTCAAACCACGCTCTAGATTTGTCAGCGCAGTTTCGGTGATCACCACCTTCACTTCTTAAGTCGTTTGGTCAATTTATCCAATGCTTCCTCGGGCGAATAGGTTTTGCCCTCTTCAAAGTCTGCCTCTGATTGCTTGGCGTAATGGATTCGTTCTTCCGCGAAAGCGCTCAATCTCGAATTTCTTTCCTGATAATGGAGAAGACTTTTGAACGCAGAAATCAAATCAGGATCATTTACCTTATCCAGTTCACTCTTTATCCAATTGATGTCCGCTTTAATACTCATGGCAATTTGAATGTTATTTCAAAGATAATCAACCTGTAGAGACGCAATGCGTTTGGAGGCTACAGGTCATTCACGATTGACTTCGCTGCCCGTTTAGAAGCGCCACCGCTTCCAAGTGCATTCCAAAGATTATCGTAATCCTTCTGCATCGCTGCTTGGGCTTTCTCATCATTCAACAGCCTCTTCAATTCAGCAACAATTGCATCTGTGTTTAGTTCCGATTGAATCAATTCCTTCACCGCAGGTTTATCCAGAATCAAATTCACCAACGAGATGTATGGCACCTTTATCAAACTCCGTGCAATGCGCACCGAAATGCCACTCGCTTTGTAGCAGACAACTTGCGGCACTTTCAGAAGTCCTGTTTCCAGTGTAGCTGTGCCTGAAGCAACTAGCGCAGCTTTGGATCGCGCAAGCAACTTGTATGTTCCATCTTCAAAAACCTTCGCATTCCCCAAATTGAAACGCGATTGATAGAACGCGGCCGTCCTTCCCGGTGCCTTACCGATCATGAAATGATAATCAGGAAAGTGTTCCATCACGGCCAACATTTCTGGCAGAATGTGTTTGATCTCCTGTTCCCGAGAACCAGGCAAGAGCGCAATCACCTTTTCTTTTCGAATTTCGAGTTTCTGATTTCGTGCTTCTATCTCATCAATCAATGGATGTCCAACAAAATCAACGTCCATTCCATGCTTCACGAAGAATTCCTTCTCAAATGGAAGAATCACCATCAATCGGTCAATGTTTTTCTTCATTTGTTTCACACGACTTTCTTTCCAAGCCCAAACCTGTGGCGAGATGTAATAGAAAACCTTGATGCCGCGCTGTTTGGCCCATTTCGCCATTCGCAGATTGAAACCCGGATAATCGATTAGAATAATCGCATCTGGCTTGTTTTCCGTCAACGCTTTCTTGCAGATCTTGAAATTCTCTCGAACGGTTCCAAGGTTCTGAACCACCTCCAAAAAGCCCATGAAGTTGAGCTTTTCCAAAGGACGAATCACCTTCATTCCTTCAGCTTCCAATCGCTGCCCGCCAAAGCCTTCAAAATGCGCATTGGGCGCAATCTGCTTAATAGCCTTCACAAGATTGGCTCCGTGCATATCGCCCGAAGCCTCACCAGCTATGACAAAAAACTTCATAGAATGAAGAACTTCAAAATGACGATGACGAAACCGTAAAGAAACGTGGCCATGATCACTCCGCGAGCCGAAACATCCAATTTCAAACGGTAGAAAAGGAAGAAAGCTCCTAAGTTTCCTAGTAGTCCGATTGAAATCAATCCTGGTAGATTGTTGCTTTCAACCATCACTTCGTAAAACCCGTTCAGGCTAGTGTGTCCGAACTGAAACTTCCAAAAACCTAGCATTACAATCAGTGGAGCGATGAATCCAATGATCAATCCTAATATGGTGCTGTCTTTTTTCATTTTCTGTTTAGTTCGTCATTGCGAAGGAGGAACGACTGAAGCAATCTTTTAACTAGAGATTGCCGCGCTTCGCTCGCAATGACGGTCAACTTAGTGTTCATCCCAGATCCCAATCATTCAAACGAGGCATGGCGTGGTGTGCGGTCAGATCAAACTGAACCGGAACAGCAGAAACATAGCCATTGTTGAGCGCCCAAACATCGGTATCAGCGCCTTTATCATAGTTTGCAAACGCACCTGTTAGCCAATAGTATTTACGTCCGTGCGGATCGAGGCGTTCGTCAAATTCTTCTTCCCATTTGGCATTTGCCTGTCGGCAGATCTTCACACCTTTTATCTGATCTAATGGTAAATCCGGAATGTTCACATTCAGCAGCGTTCCAGTTGGCATTCCAAAATGAAGCATGTTCTTGATGATCATCTTCACAAAATGCTTCGATGCTGTAAAATCAGCATCCAACGCGTAATTCAGAAGTGAAAATCCTACGGATGGAATTCCCTCAATCGCACCTTCCATTGCTGCCGACATGGTTCCACTGTAGATCACATTGATGGAGTGATTCGCTCCATGATTGATGCCCGAAATCACAAGATCAGGCTTTCGGTGTAGGATCTTGTCAATCGCGATCTTCACACAATCAACAGGCGTTCCGCTGCATTGGTAGCCAATGCTTTCTCCGTGATATTCCACTTTATCTAAACGCAAAGGTTTGTTTAACGTGATGGCGTGTCCCATTCCGCTCTGTGGACTGTCTGGCGCTACCACAACCACTTCAGCCAGTTCCTGCGCAGCTGCCACCATCGCCTGAATGCCCGGTGCAGTTATTCCATCATCATTCACGGCAAGTATCAGAGGTCGCGTCTTTGTCATCTTCAATAATTTGAAGCAAAGCTAATTATCTGAAATAGCTATTGCTTGATGTGACTTATTGATAACACAACGGGCCGCAAAATGTGCGGCCCGTGCTGACGATATAGAGAAAGGAGAGGGGAATTATCCCACTTTGATCTCCTTGAGTTTCTTCACCTCATTCGCCACTTTCGGAAGGTCGATTCTCAAGATGCCGTCTTCGTACTTAGCATCAATCTTATCTACATCCACCATTCCGTTCAGGTTGAAACTTCGCTTGAAGTTTCCGCTTCTGAACTCACGTTTCACGTAGTTCTCTTTTGTCTCTTCGTTCTCAACTTTAACCTCTCCAGAAATGGTCAAGGTGTCATCTTCTACAGCCACATTGATGTTCTCTTTCTTGTAGCCTGGAGCAGAAAGCTCTACGTGATACTTGGTTTCTTCTTCCTTAATGTTGGCCGCTGGAACCCATTCGGTTGTGTTGTTGGTTCCTGGCCATTCTTTCCAAAATTCATCGAAGATGGATGGAAACGTACTGTTCGGTTTTCTAACTTTTACGAGTGTCATGATATGTTGTTTTTTAAGGTTATCGTTTCCATCCACTTTTCGAATTCTGTGCCAGTGCCCGAAAAGGATCACTTTGCTGTCATAATGGCGCTTTCAGAGCTTTACGCCTGTCATTGTTTCCGATTTATACTGAATATTTAACAGATGGCAGCGCACAATTATGTCAATTAGTGGTTATAGCTTTGTGCCACATTAAGTGGTACAGCAATTGACTACCGCAACACAACTAAAACACTAAAAAAGAAACACCATGTTTGGATTTGATCCCATCCTCTTAGGTCTCGTGATCGTATTCGCGATCATCGGATTTGCCGTAAGCAGACGCTTGAAGTCTGTATTTGAAGAATATTCGAAGATGCCCTTGAGTTCTGGAATGACCGGAGCGCAGGTGGCAGAGAAGATGCTTCGTGATAATAACATCTATGATGTGAAGATAGAAAGCGTACCCGGTAAGTTGACCGACCACTACAATCCGGCCAACAAAACGGTGAACCTGAGCCCTGAAGTTTATTCTGGAAGAAACGTTTCTGCAGCAGCTGTTGCCGCTCACGAATGCGGCCACGCGGTGCAGCATGCCGTTGAATATCCTTGGCTGCAAATGCGTTCTACCTTGGTACCAATCGTCAATTTCAGTTCACGTGCTTTGAACTTCGTTTACATCGCCATGTTCATCTTGGCCTTTGTTGCCAATCTTTATAAAGAGATGTTACTGCTGATCATAATTTTCCAAACGGCCATCACGCTATTCTCAGTGATTACGCTTCCTGTAGAAATGGACGCAAGTAACCGAGCGCTGGTTTGGTTGAACAACAGCAACATCACACGCGGCAAGGAACACGAAGCAGCTACCACTGCGCTGAATTGGGCCGGTAGAACCTACATCGTTGCTGCCTTGGCTTCTATCACTACGCTCCTTTATTACGTTATGCGTTACATGGGAAGTAGAGATTGATTCTCTGTTTTCATTACTAAAACAAAAACGCCCCAACAAATTCATCGTTGGGGCGTTTTCTTTTATCGCAGATTGTGCTAAGCTATTCAACCGACACAACCTTGATGTTGTCGTCAAACACACGGTCAATCAATAACCTACGTGGGTCGATGGCCGCTTTGGCCGGAATCGTATCCAATGTGACGGTAAACGTCATTTCTGGCTGATCGATCTTCACGCGTTCCTGATAGATCAACTGCTCTTCATCGCCATCAAGCACACCGATATCCACCCAATCGTTCATCGGGAATTTGGTCTCGTTACCCATGGTATCGGCCCTCATTTTTACCGATTCGATCTTCATCGTCAGTTCATACTTGCCGTTATCCAACTTCTTGTAACTCGCTTCCTTCATGCGATTATCGTAAAGCGTGATCTCCTTGAACCAGTCGTTGATCAGGTACTTCAAGGTATCTGGCACTTGAGGTTCCAAATGCTTGAGGAAATCCAACGAAGAAGAGTAGGGCGGGCCTACATATTTAAACTCATCCAAGTAGTTTCGCATGGCCAAATTCACCTTGTCTTCGCCAATATAATCCTGCAAGGCAAAAAGGATGAGACTTCCTTTTCCGTAATGGATGTGCGGCTGATTTTCGACCTTATACAACGGAACTTCTTTGTCTATTTCCTGACCTCTCCCACCTAAATAACGCTCGTGGTTGTATTTCAGGAATTCCCGCATTTTCATCGGGTCGCTGTTCGCGTTTTTCATGGTCATAAGCGATGAATATTCGGCAAAGCTTTCGCTCATCATCGTTCCGCCCTGCATGTTGGCGCCTACTACTTGATGTGCCCACCACTGATGCGCCATTTCGTGCGCAATCACGGCATCAATCACGTTATTGTCGCCTTCATCTTCTAAGTTGATTACGAAACCAAAGGCCTCAGAATATGGCATTGTTCCCGGAAATGCCTGTGCAAACGTGGCGTAGCGCGGAAACTCAATAATGCGGCATTGCTTGTGGTAATACGGCCCGAAGTGCTCGGTGTAGTAGCTCAACGAACGTTCCATCGCGGCCAGCATCATATCAATGTTGACGCTGTGCTTGGCATCGTAATACACTTCCAGATCAATGCCATTCCATTTCTTCCGCGCTACTTCATATCTGGCAGAAATGAACGAATAGAAATTCTGCGAAGGATGATCCACCACATAGTGATAGTAGTTGCGGCCATTCTCCTGCCATTCCTTTACCAAGGTTCCCGGAGAGATGGCAATCTGATCGCCAGCTGTGGAAATGATGGTTTCCACATTGATGAAATCGGCTCTTCCGTTGGTCAAGTAATTCGATTGACAGACATCGCTGCAATTGGCATCCAACTCAGGCATGCGGTCTTTTTGCGGCAGCCCGTACTTTTTACGTGCGTTCTTGTCGCTCAATTCGCTGTCTGGATTGTAACCAAGCGAAGGAAGAATCTGGAAGTTATTGAGGAACGTTCCATTCTCAATTACGCTGGTCGTGCTCGTTTCGTTTTCAAATCCTTTCGGGATATAATCGGTCTGAATGTGCGCCAGCATGCTATCACCCGGAAGCAGTGCCGGACTCAGCTGATAGATCATCCAACCAAGTTCCTTGTCTTCGTAAACCAACGTAGCATTCGGAAGATCGAACTGCGGATTCCAGGTCTTGTCGATGTTGAAATGCAAAGAATCGATCGGAGAATCGGTCTCATTCTTCAGAATCATATCAGCCTTTACGTGCACCGTTCGTTCGTACGGGAAGATGTCGATGTTGTATTTCACGTTCTTCACCTTCGGCAACCCAACGTGCTCATACTTCTTGTATTTCTTCTCAAACTCAGCAGTAAGCAATTCCAGTTCATCAGACGTTTTGTATTCATTCAACACCTGCGTGTTGTAATAAACGAAGCCTGCCACGCCCAACCAAGCCACCACAAATACGGCAGTCAGCGTTTTGGCGCCCTTGCTCATTTTCCTGCTGGCGTGCATCACGCGCTCTTTGAACGTACCTGCTGCTCCGCGAGTCCAAAGGGCCGCAGCGATCATGATGCAGATGAGCGCAAAAAAGAACCAATAGAGATTGAACCACAAATTGCCAACCATGCCCGAACCGAAGCCGTTCATATCGGAGTACATGGTGGATGGTCCAGCACCAATTGAGAGCATATTGCTTTGGATATCCAATGCCATCAATACAAAATTCCATAAGAACAGGATGAGGATGGACACGAAATACCCTACATACTTGTTGTTTGCCAATACTTGTATCATGATCATCACCGCGCTCCAGATCACGTAAATGGGAAAGGAGGAAGAGAAGAAATCGATGAGATAAACCGACAATTCGATGCGTGTGTAGCCGTTTGCCAATTGATAAATGATGCCGCACAGAATGAAAAACAGGTGCAGCACCGTAGTTAGCGTAATCAGCGAAAGCATCTTTGCTGCCAGCGAAATGGCCGAACCATGAGGCGTGGCGTCAATCACTTCGTGAATCTTCGAATCGCGGTCTCGCCAAACCAATTCTCCACTGAAAAACACTAGAATAATGATGATGAAAATGCCTGAAGCTTCGCTGATCAGATCCATCATTTTGTAGGTAAGCGGATACGATTGCAGTCCGTAATACTCGAAACCGCCCGCCAAATTGGCCAACAGAATGATGATGCTGAAAAGGAAAAGAATCTTAAACGTGACGCTTTTCGAAATGCTCAATACGTTGGTGTAAAAGAAACTTCTGAACTGCGACCAGCCCGCATTTTCACTGAACACCGGCTGCACTTTCGGTTTGGCCAAGGTTGCTTGGGCCGAAGCCTTTTCCGCTTTCGGAGCTTTCACCTTCTTGTTCTTTTCCATAAAGGAGAAGCCCCAATAAGAAACACCTAATATGACCGAACCCACCGCAATCCACAGCAAACGGTTCAGCAGCAGAATGCCCGAAAGTGTTGGGCTCAGCGTGTTCTTTTCAATTGGCGTGTAGTATTTGGCGTACAGCGAATAAGCACGGATCCCGAACGAATCGGTGAGTGCCCCAAGCGTTTCATTGTCTATGTCAGACATCAACGTGCCTGAAATGATGTAAGCAATGATGATGACCAAAGCACCCACAAACGAGATGACCGTGCTTTTCCATTTCTGAGCCAAGGCGTACACAATACTGCCCGCAAAGAACATGTTGGGCAGAATGAACAGCAGGTAATTGTTTACGAAGGTTTCGAAGTAAAACGGCCCGAAACGGTCGGCATCTACCCAACCGAAAGCAGTCCCGAGCACGCTTCCGAGGAAAACGCCCAGATACACGCCCAACATCGGAATGGTGGAAAGGACAAGCGCTCCGAAAAAGCGCCCGAAGAAATAGCCCGAGCGGCTCAACGGGGTACTGAACAGGATCTCGTTAAACTGATTATTGTGGTCTTTCAATGCAGCATTATTGAAATAAGCCGCAGCAATCAACAGCCCGAAAATGGTCATCACCGAAGTGAATACCGTAATGATGTGCGGTGCATTCTTCAGCACGTTTCCCACCGATCCGCCTATCATCACATTGTCGCTGGCCGTTGCTCCAAAAACCAGCAAGGCCATCAGACTCAGGAAAATGTAGATCATCGGTTGCCGAAGGGCATAGCGCAACTCGGCTAAAAAGAAATCTTTGAACATGGATCTGTCTTTAGCGGCTTAAACGAGAACGTTGCCTGTGTTTATCTTCGAGAAGAACACATCTTCCAAATTCGGTTTCACCGGTTCAAAACCGTTCTGCGGATCCGTTTCGCTGAACACATGGATGAAGGGTTTTCCGCCCACCATCTTGTTCGATATCACCGCATAGTTGGCAGCATAGCTTTCCAATTCTTCGCGTTCCACCACTTTCTGGTAAACCTTGCCGTCCAGTTCGTCAATGGCCGTTTGTGGTGCACCATGAAACACCAATTTACCGCCATTCATAATGGCCATTTTGGTGCAGAGTTCGCGCACATCATCCACAATATGGGTCGATAGGATCACGATCACATCCTTGCCCACATCGGCCAGCAGGTTGTAAAAACGGTTGCGTTCGCCTGGATCCAAACCAGCGGTCGGTTCATCTACAATGATCAACTTCGGGCTTCCAATAAGCGCCTGCGCAATACCCACACGCTGCTTCATTCCGCCCGAAAAGCCTTTTACGCTCTTATTCCGATTCTCGTATAAGTTCACCTTATCCAAAAGGTAATTCACCAATTCTTTCCGTTCCGATGATTTCGAAATGCCCTTCAGAATGGCAATATGGTCCAGCAATTGTTCGGCTGTTATCCGCGGATAAACCCCGAATTCCTGCGGCAGATAACCCAGCACCTTGCGTAGTTCATTCGGGTCATTGAAAATGTCAATTTCGTTCAGCGTAGCCGTTCCACCGTCTGCTTCTTGCAGCGTGGCCAAGGTGCGCATCAGCGATGACTTGCCCGCACCGTTCGGCCCCAAAAGCCCGAACATGCCGTTCTCAATTTCAATGGAAACATTATCCAAGGCCTTTACCCCGTTCGGGTAGGTCTTCGATAGATTTTGGATAACCAGTTTGTTCATATACGTATCGTTTGCGTGGTTGATGCTTTACTTTTCAAAGGAACAAATCTATTTCACCACGCCAACAATGGTGACATGGAAATGGTAAGGAGTGTTAAAAAGGGGGGAGACGAGAAAGGGAAAAATGCGGAGGTCGGATTAAATTGAACCCAGCAGCAATAAGCTGATTTAAGAAGATGAAATCCCAATCGTCTGCTTTCTGTTGCATCAATTATCGAGATAGCTAACTTTGACTGATGAAAACGATGTGATGGACAATAATCAGAGAGTTGCAATAATCAATAATGCGAAGATCTTTTTCAGAAATGAAATTGTTCAAAGCCATATCGATGGCGCATGTAAACGTGCTAGTAAGTTATCGGAGTATAACGTGAATCCGTTCTTGTTTAAGTATTTGGCTAACTTCCTAACGGGCAACGATAATCCAGAAAGTATTGCGCGAGCATTAGTTCTTCCGAGAATTTTAGGTTCATCCATAACTACATCATTTGGAATGAAAATTCAGAGTCTTATAAGTTCTCTGTTTCAAGGTTTAGGATCAACAACTCAAGGTATTGATGTTGAGTTTGTTGATGCAATTGACGGTCGGAAAAAATATTGTCAACTAAAGGCTGGTCCAAATACGATTAATCGTGATGACGTAACAACAATAATGAATCATTTCAATGGTGTTCGGGCTTTGGCGAGAACGAATAATTTAGTTGTTGGAATTGATGACATGATTGTTGGAGTGGTTTATGGCGAAGAAGCGGAGCTTAGCTCGCATTACAAGAAGATCAGTAATACCTATCCAGTAATTGTAGGTAAAGATTTCTGGCATCGACTTACTGGCAAGGAGGACTTTTACTTCGAGTTGATTGATGCAATTGGTGAAGTGGCGTTGGAAGTTGATGCAAGTAGAGTTGTTGAGCAAACAATTCAAGCCTTAGCCAAAGAAATTGAAGCAAAGTATCAATGACAATCTACCATTTTTGAATAATACTGGTTCAAAAAATTAACAACGGAATAACCAACTTCTGTTCCCAAATTTACAGGAACTGCATTGCCAATTTGTTTGTATTGCTGCGCCATTGAGCCCTCAAATTTCCATTCATCAGGAAAGGTTTGAATTCGTGCATACTCACGCACAGTGAACGGTCTAGTTTCATCGGGATGGCATCTTTCGGTCTGTTTTTGAGCAGGACTACAAGTAAGTGTTAGACAAGGTTCATCCCAACCAATTCGCCTAGCAATACCAGTTTTCCCACCGCCCAAATAAAAACTGCCTCCCATAAATTCCTTTTGAATTTCAAGCGGGAGGTCTCGCCAATAACCTTTTTGAGGTACTAGGTCTAATACTTCTCGTTTGCTTTGGGGGTATTTTGCGCCCGTTGACATTGGAACATTTGACTCAAACAATACTCCTTTCTTCAAGGCATCATGTAGAGTGTAAACTTTCTGATGGGGTTTTGGATATTCATATCGAATGTCAATATCTTTTCTTACGCCTACCAAAATCAGTCGTTCACGTTTTTGTGGCACTCTATAATTTATTGCTTTCAACACTTGAACAGGAACGACATTGTAGCCAATTTCGTCTAAAATTGAAATCATTCCCTTCAATGTTCTCCCATTCTCATGGCTTAGCAGACCACGGACATTTTCACCGATACAAATAGGTGGGTTTACTTCTTTGACAACTCGAGCAAATTCATAGAATAAGGTTCCTCTTGCATCAGCAAGACCAAGTTTTTTTCCTGCGTAGCTAAAAGCTTGACATGGAAACCCACCAGTAACCACATCGATTTTATCGTAATATTCTGAAAAATCAAACGCTTTGATATCTCCTTCAAGCACCCTCCATGCTGGACGGTTTTTTCTTAAAGTTTGGCAAGCCCATTTATCGATTTCATTTAGCGCCACACATTTTAAGCCTGCCCTTTCCAACCCGACAGCTAAACCTCCAGCCCCAGCAAAAAGCTCTAAGACAGAGTAGTCTCTGTTTGCCTCAACGTAGTTGGTTATTACGTCATCAATTTCTTCATCTAGAAAATCCGCGAACAAGGTTTCAACCTGTTCTCGTTTATACACTCGATAATTACTTATCGGTTCGCGCACAGCCAAAAGCTTTCCTTCTCTGTCCCACCTTCTTAGAGTTTCTTTGCTTTTTCCAATTAGTTTGGAAGCTTCGGATAGCGTTAAATATTCATTCATAACCAAGTAGTTTAACCTTATACAATGGTTACGAATTTATGATTTCCAGCAATACCATTTATATCGTCTGTGTAATTATTCACTAACACAGGTATTTGGAATCATTTCTCAACTGATAAGAACTCCATCAGTTTTCAATTGTTCGCATTGAATTTAACCAGTGTTCATCCTGCAAACCGCCATCGATCTTTTCAACCCCGCGTCCAAGGTTCTACACTCGTGTTGTACGGATCAACAGCACGATTTCAAACCTCCCCACCCCAACATCACAGCTCAACACTCCTGCCGCAAAGCTCTACACCACTATTGTTGAGTTCTACAGCAGCACTTCAGAACACGAAAGCAGCCCCGTCCAATCCAACACCTCAAGTGTTGAATTCTTCAGGAGGATAGTTCATTTCAATAGAAGGACTGTTTAATAGCAAAGTAGCATAGTTGATTTCAACAGTAGAAGAGTTAAATCCAACACTTGCACTTCAGAGCTTGTTTTTAGCGCTGCTGATTCCTAAAGTTGAATTTCAAAGCTCTGAAATTCAACTGTTTGCTTGTGAAGAATAACAATTTCACACTTTTTTTCAATTGGCGAAAAATAAAGTCGTATCGGCCAATGTTTTTAAGGAAAGGAGAAAGTCTCCGACAGGGTTTGCCATCCTGGAAACACTCACTAAAAACTGTAAAGAAATGGCTAAGAAAACAGCACGGGTGGTGATTCCCCGTAATCCTGAAGAGCTCATTGAGCTGGGCGAAGGGATTGTTCTGAAGCACAACGAAGATCCAGCCAATAGCCCCATTGCGGGTTTAGACATGGCCGAGTTTGAACAACTGGTTCTGGTCAGTAAAAAGAAGAACGCAGAAGCGAAGAAGTTGCGAAAAGATGCCGAAACGGCCACCGAAGACCGCGACACGCTGCTTGGGCATCGGAAAGATCAGAACAGCAATACGCTGGGTACGGTGCTCAATTATGTGTCACGCTCAAGAGACATCCTTCTGGGTAATTTCAGAGGTAAGGAACAGCACTTGGGAGATTATGGATTTGTGGTGAATAAGAGCAGTAGCACTACGCCTTCGGAACCTACTGACCCCACGCCCTGAATGAAACGAGCCGAAATGTGAAGGGCGACATCAACAGATGCCGCCCTTTTTTGTGTCTTTCTCGTTACTCTTCGCTTATCGCACATCACTCAAAACGCTCAAAATATCTTCTCCGGATTCAGGATGCCCTTCGGGTCAAACACCGCTTTAATGCCTCGCATGAGGTCGAGGTTCTTTTCGGCCATGGCCAAATGCATGTAAGGTCGCTTGGCAATGCCAATGCCGTGCTCGCCCGAAAGCGTTCCACCCAATTCAACCACCGCTTTGAAGATGTCGGCAATGCCCTCGTTCACTTCCTTATCCCAATAGGCATCCGAAAGTTGTTCCTTCATGATGTTCACGTGGAGGTTTCCATCGCCCACATGGCCGTAGCACACCGAACGGAAACCGATGCGGTTGCCAATTTCTTTGATGGCCGTTACCAACTTGGGCAGATTGCCACGCGGCACCACCACATCTTCCGATTTGGTCAATGAGTAGGAGTTTACACCCGGAGAAACGTTCCTGCGCAAGCGCCATAGGCCGTCTTTTTCCTCAGCAGTTTGCGCAAAGTAGATTTCGCCCGTTTCGTAGTTCTCCAACACCTCCACGATCTTCTCCGCTTCGCCCATCAGCACATCTTCATCATTCCCATCCAGCTCAATGATCAGATGCGCGTGGATATGATCGGGCAGGTCGATGGAAACAGGCTTGCTCAGCACTTCATCCACATATTTCATGGCCAGCACAATGGCATCGCGCTCCATGAATTCCATGCCCGAAGGCGTCAATCCTGCCTTGTAAATACCCGAAATGGCGCGGCAAGCTTCCTCCGAACTGGTGAAAGGCACCAGTAGCGTCACATCCTTCTTAGGCAAAGGCCGCAGTTTAAAAACAATGCGGGTAATAACGCCCAGTGTTCCTTCGCTGCCGCACATCAGTTGCGTCAGGTTATATCCGGTCGAATTCTTCAGCACATTGGCAGCCGTCCATATCACTTCTCCCGTAACCAGCGCCACTTGCATGTTGATGACATAATCGCGCGTAACGCCATACTTCACCGCCTTTGGTCCTCCTGCATTTTCGGCCAGATTTCCGCCCAGAAAGCAACTTCCCTTGCTACTTGGGTCAGGCGGGTAGAACAATCCTTTCTCCTTCACTGCATTCTGAAAAACCTCCGTTATCACACCAGGTTCTACCGTGGCCTGTAAGTTCAATTCATCAATGTCGATGATGCGGTTGAAGCGTTTCATGGCCACCACCACACCGCCTTTTATCGGTAATGCTCCTCCGCTCAATCCTGTTCCACCACCACGTGCTGTTACAGGTATTACATGTTCATTACAAAGCATCAGAACAGCAGCCACTTCTTCGGCAGCATCGGGCATCACCACCACCTGCGGCATATACACGTGATCTTCCGTTTCGTCCGATGCATGGATCTTCAGAGTTTCTTCATCAACAAAGAAATTGGCAGCTCCAACAACGCTTTTCAGCTGTTCCAGCAATTCGGGGGTGATCTTACCGTATGTCATGTATTGTTTAGATTTGATCGATTAACGCAAAAGTAACCTCCTTATGCCGCAACAATTGATACGGATTGCCTTAGTTTTTCTCATCATTTTCAACACGGGTCAGCTTTGGGCCCAATCTAGCATTACGCTAGAAGATATTTGGAATAATGGCACCTATCGCACAGAAGGTGTGTATGGTATCCGTTCGTTGAATGACGGCACGCATTACACCACGCTTCAAAAAAGTAGCGTTGTCAAATACAGCTACGAAACGGGCGACTCGGTAGAAGCCATCGTGCTTGCTTCCGAGCTTAGATGGAACGATGCGCTCATTGCCATCGAAGATTACGAGTTCAACCAGAGCGAAACAAAGCTGTTGCTTGCCACAGAAGAGGAGCAGCTCTATCGCCATTCATCCAGCTACAAGTATTACGCATTTGACCGCACAGACAAGAAGCTCCGCGAGATTGCTGGAGGAAAGCATGTCTATCATGCCACGTTTTCGCCTGTTTCCAATCAGGTGGCGTATGTATTCGACAACAACCTTTTTGTGGAAGATCTGGATGCGAAGACCACTAAACAGATAACCACCACAGGTAAATGGAACGAGATCATCAACGGAATGAGCGATTGGGTTTATGAAGAGGAGTTTGCCTTCACCAAAGCGTTTCAGTGGTCGCCCGATGGTCGTTTCATCGCCTATTATGAGTTCAACGAAACGGACGTGAAGGAATTCTCGATGACCAAATACGAGGGTAAACTCTATCCTACCGAAGAGCGCTTCAAATATCCGAAGGCAGGCGAGGCGAATTCAAAAGTGGCCATCTTCATTTATCACATAGACCGCGATATGAATGTGAAAGTGGACATTGGCGACCGCGATGACATTTACATTCCGCGCATCAAATGGACCAAAGATCCATCCACACTTTCTGTACAACGAATGAATCGCTTGCAGAACAGATTGGAGCTTCTTTTTGCTGATGCCGTGAAAGGAAAAACCCGCGTGGTGCTGAGCGAAGCTTCAGAAACCTACATAGACATTACAGACAACCTTACTTTTTTGGATAATGCCCAAGAATTCATTTGGAGCAGCGAAAAGGACGGCTACAATCATCTCTACCTCTATGACGTGACCGGTGCCCAAAAGGTGCAACTCACTTCTGGAACCTGGGATGTGAACGCCTTTTACGGTATCGATGCGAAGGGCAAGAACTTCTTCTATCAATCTTCGGAAGAAGGACCAACACAACGCCATGTGTATGCTGCTTCGCTCAACGGAAATTTCAAACGCAAATTGACCCCCAATAAAGGGCAGAACGAACCGAGCTTCAGCAACACCTTCGAGTATTTCATCAACACCCATTCGGATGCAAATACGCCTCCATTCATCTCTCTACTGAATGAAAAGGGCAAACAGATACGCGTGCTGAAAGACAACGCTGCGCTTAAGTCTAAACTGGCAGCACTTAAGGTGCCTACGAAAGAATTCTTCTCCTTCACACCTTCACATGGCACTTCGCTCAATGCATGGATGATCAAACCGACCGATTTTGACCCATCGCGTAAATACCCCGTGCTCGTTTCCATCTATGGCGGACCAGGAAGCAACACCGTCAATGATTCTTGGGGATCAAAAACACAGATGTGGGAGATGATGCTGGCGCAGCAAGGCTACATCATTGTTTCGGTAGATAATCGCGGAACAGGAAACCGAGGCCGCGATTTCAAAAATTGCACCTACAAGCAACTTGGTAAACTTGAAGTGGAAGACTACATCGAAACGGCCAAATACCTTGGGTCGCGCGGTTATGTAGATCCTACGCGCATTGGTATGTACGGATGGAGCTATGGTGGCTACATGAGTTCGTTGGCGCTTACCAAAGGAGCCGACTTCTATTCGATGGCCATTGCCGTAGCGCCTGTTACCAACTGGCGATTCTACGATTCCATCTATACCGAACGCTATATGCGCACTCCGCAGGAAAACGCCAAAGGTTATGATGATAATTCGCCCATCAATCATGTAGATAAGATGAAAGGAGCTTATCTCCTCATTCACGGAACGGGAGATGATAACGTGCATTTTCAGAACTCGGTAGAAATGACCGAAGCGTTGATAGAAGCGAACAAGCAGTTCGATATGTACATCTATCCAGACAGGAATCACGGTATTTACGGGAACAACGCCCGCTTGCATCTCTTCACAAAAATGACCGACTTCATCAAGAAGAACCTGTAGTGGCGTAAGGATTTACGCCCTTCACAGGTCTTGAGGGCGTAAATCCTTACGCCTACGACAGAAAATCCCTACTTTCAACGCGCTTCAAATCAACCTAATCAATGACATCAACCCAACAGCAACAATTATTCGGACATCCGGCAGGACTGTTCATTCTCTTCTTCACCGAAATGTGGGAGCGTTTCAGTTACTACGGAATGCGCGCTTTGCTCGTACTTTTCCTTGTAAGTGGGCTAGATGAAGGTGGTTGGGCTTGGGAGCGCGAGGATGCGCTGGAACTTTATGCCATGTATACTGGCTTGGTGTATCTCACGCCCATTTTAGGCGGGCTGCTGGCAGATAAGGTCCTCGGATTTAGAAAAGCCGTTTTGCTTGGCGCCTTTCTTATGACCTGTGGTCACGCTTCCATGGCATTTGAAACGGAATTCACCTTCTACCTCGGTTTGATCCTTCTGATCATCGGTAACGGTGCTTTCAAACCGAACATTTCTTCCATTGTTGGAAATCTATATCCGCGTAACAGTGATAAGAAGGATGGAGCTTATACCATCTTCTATATGGGTATCAATGCTGGTGCTTTCCTCGGAATTTTGTTGTGCGGTTATATTGGCGAAAAAGTAGGTTGGAGCTTTGGATTCGGTCTGGCCGGAATCTTTATGTTCCTAGGAATGCTTCAGTTCTATTTTGCACAAGGCATTTTTGGAAATATTGGGCTAAAGCCTCAGAAGGATGAACACTTAGAACCTTCCCAAATGCAAGGTCACGTGAAAATTGACGTGGACAAAGAAGAAAACGTACCTGCAAACGTGGAGCGCGACCGCTTGATGGTAATTGGAATCCTTTCACTCTTCACCATTTTCTTCTGGATGGCTTTTGAACAGGCTGGTGGATCCATGACCATTTTCGCCAAAGATTATACCAACCGTGTTCTTACAGGCGATGCAGCCAACACCTTCCGTTGGTTCAATACCATCCTTACGGTTGCCCCGATGGCAATCGTGACCTATGTTTTGATTTCGCTTTTCCGTCAAACATTCAAAAGCTACGCGCTGTCGAACATATTCCTTGGGAGCAGTTTCGTTATCATTTGGGGTGTGGCGCTATGGATGATTCAAAATGAATTCAACCAAGAAGCTAGCGAAGTTCCAGCATCTTGGTTCGGGATTCTCAATTCATTCTTCATTATTGCTTGCGCACCAATCTTCTCTAAGATATGGGAAAGCAAGTTGAACCCATCAGCATCCATCAAATTTGCCATGGGACTAATTCTTCTTGGACTTGGTTTTGGCGTTTTAGCCTTCGGTTCCGCTTCAATCCCATCAGGAGCAGCTACTGCCTCTGTTAGCATGGCTTGGCTTATCCTTGCATATTTCCTTCATACAATGGGAGAATTGACACTTTCTCCTGTAGGTCTTTCCTACGTCAGTAAATTAGCACCAGCACGCTTGGTTGGTCTGATGTTCGGTGTGTGGTTCCTTGCATCAGCAGTTGCCAACTATCTTGCTGGTTGGACAGGCAGTTTGATTGATAAGATCACGGAGATGTATTCAATGTCCACTTTCTTCCTGATATACACTGGTTTACCGATTGGAGCAGGCTTGGTGCTGATCCTACTGACACCAATGATCAAGAAGAAAATGCACGGAATACATTAATGGCTGCAACTTTTAGATTTGTAAAACCGTATTGAAATTCATTAATCTGTTTCTAAGCTGTCTGACCACGGCCGAAACACGTAATCCATAGGCGAATGGGAGAAATAAAAGCACTTGTGCTGGAGCCGACAAAGGAGACTCCGCACGTAACGCTAGATGCTACTGGCAATAAGTTTGAAGTTTCAGGAAGGTCGTTTCCGTTGAATGCAAAGGGATTTTATGTCCCGGTTTTAGAGTGGTTGGATAGCTATGCGGCTAGCCCTAATGCAAAGACTGAATTTACCTTCAAGTTGGAATACTTTAATACGCCTTCTTCAAAATCCATTTCGGATATTCTGAAGAAGTTGAAGGAGATCAAAGATGCTGGAAACGCAGTTGACGTTCTGTGGTATTACGAAGAAGATGACATCGACATCCTAGATCTTGGTCATGTGTTTGCACGCACAGTGGGAATGGATTTCGAATTCAAGGAGTACGTTGAATGACCCTCAGAAAGAACAAATGAATAATAGAAAGCCCGAACTGATTTCAGTTCGGGCTTTTTTGTAATGATCAGGGTAAACTAAGGAATCGGTTCGCGTTGGCGTTCCCCGATAATGAGCGCAGTGGTAACTCCCACAAATATGGCGCGGACGATATTGTAAACGAATTCGAGCAATGCCCAACCAGGAGAAGTGATGTTGAAATCTCCATAATAGCTGGTGACTGTCAAGCCTGTAAGGATTCCCATCAGAAAACCGAATTTCAGACCTTTTCCGAACGGGTTTCCACCTTTGTATAGCATGTGGTATACATAAACAAACACCAGAGCTCGCATGGCGTGTGTTATGAGAAAGTATGCAACTGGCATTTGCATCCGCTCAATTCCAAACACCCACTCGTTGTACCACGCTTCAAAAATGACCTCGTGCCAAAGCACTCCACCAAGGGTGAAGATGAGCCAGGCAGCTATAGTGGCTGCTATGAATCTGAGCATGTCCATTTAATGAGAACAAGTTTACGGAATCTGCCGAACAGCAACGAACGAAAGCGATAAGCGGTTCAAAATATCCGTCCAATTACCGTTTTGAGATGAATTGTGATCATTTCACTTCAATATCATCGCCCAGCCAGTTTTTGCCAATGATCAGTTTGTGTTCGTGATCTGTCAGATCGGCAAGCACGCAATTCACTTTGCGGTATTCCCATCGCGAAGAAAGATTGATTCCGATTTCCAGTTCGACCGTGTAAAGCTGTTGTCCGTTCCAATCTACCACCCCAGTTACCGTTCCGTTTACCGTTCTTCCTTGGTCATCGCCATTCCGTAGCTTAAAGCTGATGGATTTCGTCACGTTCTTTTCTTTCGGGAAAGAAGCATTCATGATGGCGATGCTTGAACTGTTGATGATGGTGAGTGCTGAATTTGAGTCTAATTCAGCCTTCCAAAAAACATTCGATTCCTTAACCTGTACCGTTTCGAGTGGCGAAAGGCTTATTTTTTGCGCATGCATACTGATTGAAACGAGCACGAAAGCAAGCAAAAAGAGACTTTTTTTCATTTTAATGGAAATTATTTCAACAAATCTAGCAACCCTCAGACAACCGAACAGAAACCCCCACGTCTTTATAGCAGACATTCCACTTTTTCCCGAGGGAGTTAAGCCGCGAGATCTAACGATCAAACCCTTAGCTCCCTTTCCTTTTGTCTAAATTTGGTGTTCGGTGAATTTCCTCGGACACATATTTCTTACTCCCAGCGATGACGAAATTCTGCTAGGAAATTTCATTGCCGACTCGGTGAAAGGCAATCCGGAGAAAAACTATGCAGGAAAGGTTGCGGAAGGAATTCGGTTCCATCGCGCAATTGATGCCTTTACCGACAATCATACCCTCGTTAAGCAAGGAGTTGACCGGTTTCGCCAAACACAATCGAGGTACGCTTCGGTGGTGATTGATGTGGTGTATGACCATGTGCTAGCGAGCAACTGGGCCGAATTTCATGATGCAGCATTGGATGATTTCACGGAATCGATCTATCAGCGGCTGGAAGCGCAGAAAATCCATTTTCCTGATTCAGTTCAACGCTATTTTCCTTACATGAAAACGCAGAATTGGCTCTACAACTATCAGTTTGAATGGGGCTTGCTGAAATCGTTGCAAGGATTGGACAGGCGCTCTGCAAACGATACCCAAATGCATTTGGCTTTGGATGTTTACCTGGAATACGAAACGGAATTCAGGCAGGAGTTTCGGCAGTTTATTGCCGATGCCAAACGAATGTCAGAAGATTACTTTCCGAGTTGAAGCGAGCTTAGCGGCACCAAACTCACTCCCTTGTAGTAATATCCAAGGATCTGACTGTAGGTGTAGCCACTTTCTGCCATTTTCATGGCGCCCTGTTGGCAAAGACCTACACCATGTCCGTATCCGCGACCGGTGAATTCTGCCTTTCCGTTTTCCACCTTTAGGTCGAAATTGGTGGAACGCAATTGCAGCAGCCTCCGCATTTTGGACATTTCAATTGAATCTTGATACAGTGTAAAGTATTTTTCTCTCTCTGGTTGAAGGAAACTCCATCCGCTAGAATCTACAGCAGTTGCCTCAAAACCTAGTTGAGCAATCAGTTCTTCCATAGGCATGCTTTTGTCCCAAGTGGCGCTGCGGCTTTGCGTACAGAATGTGTCCGTTACCGATGTAAGATACGAGCGGGATTCTTTCCAAACATCTTCTGAGTTGGCTGTTTGTCCGCCACAATTGGCATGAAACGCACTTAGAATGAATTCATTTTTCGGGTCAACCATTACCAGTCCGCTGGTGGCAGAGGTTGCCTTCATCACTTCATTCGTGGCTGTTTTCAATCCAGAATAAACTTGACAATGCTCGTTATCGCAAAGGTCAAATCCATCAGCTGCATGCCGTTCCAAATTCCGAACCGCGTATGTTCTACAAATAATGCTCTGAATCTTGTAGTACTCTTCATTGGCTCCATACCCAACCTCAGCCTGCACCACCCGTGCCACATATGGCTCAATTCCAACTTGGTTCACAACTGTCAGATTACCGTTTTTCACCATTACCATCAGGTCATCGAAATAGGAATGGTCACGGTTTTCGTTGTTGAAACGCACTCGGAAATTCGGGGAATTTCCTTCCCCAAGAATTTTCAAACTGGCAACGGTGTCATTCAGTCCGTACGGAGATTTGACCAATAGTCGTTCTCCGAGGACCGTCATCGAAATGGCATCATCCGATTTGAACACGTAAAGTGTGTCGCTTTTGTCATTCATCAAAACATACTTACTGGCGGATGGCGAGAACAGCAAGCTGGTTATGGAACTGTGATACATCAACCCAACTGCAACCGTTTGGGCACAGACGCTAAAAACCTGCGAAACGCTTATGGAAAGCACCAAAAGCACGCATCTTGTGAGACGTATGGAGAAATTGACTTTTGAATGTTTGTAAGCCTCTGTAAACTCGTGGTTCTTTCCGTTGACCATTCCTTAAAAACGAATATTTTTGGGAGCTTGAATGAATTGCCGAAAATAACCCGAAAAACGGGTAAATCCATGGTGTTAAAAGCACGCTTACTATTTCACATCTTATTGTTTCTTCTTGCCTTGCAAGGTTTTGGGCAAGTTAGTTTTGACAGTCAGGAGGAACTGGAAAAGGCGGCTAACGCATTTTTTGACAACAACGAATTTGCGAATGCCAAACCGCTCTTCTCGCAATTGTTGAGTAAAGACGCGCTTAATCCGAACTACAATTATCGATTTGGCGTTTGTATCCTTTTTACCGAAGCAGATCCGCTAAAACCGTTACCGTACATCGAAGGTGGGGCAAGTTCAAAGGGAGTGAATCCAGAAGCGCATTACTTTTTGGGAAAGGCTTATCAGCTCAATTATCGTTTTGATGATGCTATAAAATCATACGAAAAGGGAAAAACTGCAGGGTTCAGTAAGCCAAATGTTGACCTGGACCGAAGCATTCAAGAATGCAGAAATGGCAAGATACTATACAACGATGCCATCGATTTTGAACCTGCCATGGACAAAGAGGTTCTTGCCAGTGAATTCTATCGGCCTTACGATTTCCGGAAATTGAAAGGCAAGGTTATTCCCTTGCCACCTAATTTCAAGACGAAGTTTGACGAGAAGAACCTTACAGGAACGGTTGTTTATACTCCAACCAACAGTCAAACTTTGGTATACGCCAGCTATGGCGAAGATGGAGCGAATGGAAAAGATCTGTATCGGGTAAACCGTCTCCCGAACGGAGAATTGGCCTTGCCACAGCGGCTGCCAAGTACCATCAATACCAAGTATGATGAGGATTATGCCTTTTACGATGAAGATTCGCAGACGCTTTATTTCGCTTCGCAAGGACATAATACCATGGGTGGTTATGATGTATTCAGTTCAAAATTCGATGCTGGCACAAACAACTGGTCAACTCCACTGAACCTACAGTATCCTATCAATTCTCCGTTCGATGACTTCCTGTATGTTAGTGATCCAGATGGAAAAGTGGCGTTTTTTACAACGGAAAGGAATGTGGAAGAGGGTAAGCTTCGAGTGCTGAAAACCCTACTTCATGATCCAGGACAAGTAGAGGTTTCGGTCTTGGAGGGTTCGTTTGAAGATAAGACAGATTCTGTCTACAATTATGCTGCTTTGACCGTTCTGGATCCAATTACCAATGAAGTGGTTGGAAAGTACAGAACACACAAAGTGACTGGAAAGTACCTTCTGATACTACCTCCTCAGAACGATTACACGATGGATGTTGGGCCACGCGAAGCGGACGGGTTTAAGTTTGATCTTGATGTGCCAGTAACAGAATCGACAGAGGCATTAAAGCAGAGCATTGTCTACGATGCCATAGGAGAAAAAGGAACGGTTACCCTAACGAATTTCTTCGATGCAACTGGAAATCCAGATTCTGTGAAGTTTGCGGAAACCAGACCACTGCAAGAAGTTGAAGAGAAGATGATTGCAATGCCAGATGCATCTGAACTTCTGGCAGCGAGAGCAAAAGAAAAGACAGCTGCTGCTAAAGCTCAAAATGATGTGTTGGCGAAGGAAAAAGCACAGCAGGAAGCCACCAAGCAAGCGGAAGAATTGGCTCTGAAACAACAGCAAGAGGCAGAAGAAGCAGCCAGACAAGCTGAGTTGGCGAAAACAGAACAGGCCAAATTGGAGGCCACCAAGCAAGCAGAAGAATTGGCTCTGAAACAACAGCAAGAGGCAGAAGAAGCAGCCAAACAATCTGAGTTGGCGAAAGCAGAACAGGCCAAATTGGAGGCCACCAAGCAGGCAGAAGAATTGGCGCTGAAGCAACAGCAAGAAGCTGAAGCAGCAGCCAAGCAAGCTGAGTTGGCGAAAGCAGAACAGGCCAAATTAGAAGCCACCAAGCAAGCGGAAGAATTGGCGTTGAAACAACAGCAAGAAGCAGAAGAAGTAGCTGCTAAACAAGCTGAGTTGGCGAAAGCAGAACAGGCCAAATTGGAGGCCATCAAGCAAGCAGAAGAATTGGCGCTGAAACAACAGCAAGAAGCTGAAGAAGCAGCCAAGCAAGCTAAGTTGGCGAAAGCAGAACAGGCCAAATTGGAGGCCACCAAGCAAGCGGAAGAGTTGGCATTAAAACAACAGCAAGAAGCTGAAGAAGCAGCCAAGCAAGCTGAGTTAGCGAAAGCAGAACAGGCGAAAAAGGATTCAATTGCAGCTGAGCTCTTACGCGAAAAACTCATGTTAGCTGAAAAGCAAAAGCTAGAAGAGATGCAGCGCGAAGTGGCTTTGGCCAATCAACGCAAGTTGGAAGCAGAAAAAGATTCAGAAGCAATTAAATTGAAAGCTAGACAAGATTCCATTGAAGTGGAGAATCAGCGGCAAGCGATGTTGTTGGCAGAAAAAGAACGTTTGGCTGAACTTGAGAAGTCAGTCGCTTTAGCAAATGAGAAAAAGGAACTTGAACAAGCGAAGGAAGATTCGTTGAGGATGGAGCGCGAGCGAACTGAGGCGCTTGCAGCGGAGAAAGAGCGTTTGGCACAAATTGACCGTGAGGTGGAATTGGCCAAACAACAGGCAATGCGTGATTCGTTGATTGAGCCAGCTGTGGCAAGCACTTCGGAAGTGATGGAAGAGGATGCTTCGCTCAGTCAGATCTTGGAGGAAATGAAATTGAGAGAGGCGGAATTGCTGAAGGAACAGGAATTGGTAGCCAAACAAAAGGAATCGGAAGCAGCTGGTGCGCAGGCTAAAGAGCTTGAGGCAACAAAAGCTGAAAGCAAAAAATCGAATGAGATAGCAGCAGATGAACAGCCGCAGACCATTTCTAAGGAAGCTCCCGAAACCGAGTTGACCGATGTGAAAGTGGTGTCAGAATCGGAACTTTTCTTGCAGACAATAGCCAAATTGGAGGCGCAACAAAAAGAGCAAGAGGCCTTGGTAGCAGCCGAAAACAAACAACGAGATGCGTTAAAAGCTGAGAAGAAAGAAGCGGCTCTAGCAGTTAAGCAGGCAGCTGATTCATCAGCAACTGGAGGTATGGAAACCACTAGTGTGGCGGCTAACACGGATAACAGCACGGGTGCAGAACAAGCGCTTGATGGTGAACTCGAATCGGTGGCTTTGAAAAGCAATGCAGATCCACAGGAATACTTGGCTGCACTGAATGAAATTGAGCAGCGAATGAAGACTGATGCAGCTGCTCAGGCTGAAAAGGACTACACACTGCGGCCATTGGATCCAATTGAAGTGCCTGCTGTAAGCAAGGATTTTGATCCAGTTTTGGAGGCGAAGATTGCCGCGGATAGAGAAATTCTTGCCGAGCATCAGAAAATTGCCGTGGAAAAAGAACAGTTGTTGAGACAGCAAATGGCGCAGGATAGAGATGCGCTGGATGTGATGTACGATGATGAAATGAATAAGGAGTTGTTGTCTGCCGAGAATGAGGAGATGATAACTCAGCCGAATGTGGCTACTAAAGGAAAACAAGTTGTTGCTCCAGCGAAAGAAGAAGTTGTTGCCCAACCTGAGGTGGTTGCGGTTGTAGAACAAGAAGTTTCGCAAGCAGAGTTGGAAAAGGAGTTTGCAGCAGTAGAAGAAGCACTGAAAAATGAGGGGATCAAAGAACCGACAGCTGTAGTTGTCAAGGTTGAAGAGCTTCCTGTTCCGGCAGAAATTGCGGTGGCCGAAGTTGTTGAAACACCAGCGCCATCTGTAGTTGAGGAAACGGTGAACCTTACCGTACCAGAGCCCGCTGTAGAAGAAGAGGTGACACCAATTGCCGAAACTCCACAGATTTCAGAATTGGCGGAGGAAACGGATGAGCAGATTCAGGAAGAGTTGGATGTCGTGAATGCGGTAACCAAAGAATTGGAAGTAGCGGAGCCTGAAAATGTTAAAACGGTAGAAACCGTTGAAGTTGCGACAGAGACGGAATCGCTGAATCCAACAGAAGCTGTTGAAACCCCTGCACCGATTGTCGCGGAGGAAACGAGCGAAGCTACTTTGGTGGAAGAACAATATCAGTTAGAAGAAAGGGAAGAGGAGTTAGGAGAAGTACGTGCTGAAACTCCACCACGTTCTATCAACGCTGCTCCGAATTGGTTGGAAGCAAGTACTGGACAGATACATTCAATGACGGCTGCTCTTCGAGATTACAGCACGCAGAAACCTTCCTTCGAAAAGATTGAAGACCCGAGCATGAGAAAAATGGTTCAACGCATGCGTGCTGAGGACATCGGTCGGGTTGCGGTGCTCAAAAACATGAAGAACCAGTGGGTGGAAGCAGGAAAAACAGCTGAATCACTGAAAGAGATCAAATCGAATCTGCGTAATCAGGATGTGCTGGAAACGGTTGCGGCAGCACCTTCCCGAGAAGAGTACATCCGCCCACCGTTTAATAAGGATGATCTGAAAAAGCGTGAAAACGTATCATATAGATTGGAATTTGAGATCCGCACCAATGGCGTGTCTCAGACCATCACCGAGACCATGACACCCGAACAGGCCATTTCATTCTCCATGCCCGAATTCAGTTTGCAGTCTGGTTACTATGAAACGCTATCGGATGCCCGAATGGATTACAATGACTATCGCAGTAAAGGATTTGAATCGGTGAAAATCATTCCTTACCTGAAAAATGAAGCTGTGATGTTGTCGGACGTTGAGAATATTCCGTTTGTCGATTAAAACGCTAATTTGGTCATCGAAAGTAATACCTTCGATGTTCGTTTTACAAGCATGAACCTAGACCCACTTTTCAGCCTCGATCTTGAAGTTGAGTTCCAACAGGAACTTGACCAGCTCGTTCAGGCACCTAAGACATTGGTGATCCATAATGACGATTACAACACCTTTGACTTCGTTATTGAGACATTGATCGAATATTGCGGACACGAGCCATTGCAGGCCGAGCAATGCACATTCATCATTCATTACAGCGGAAAGTGTGCGGTTAAGACCGATATGTTCAGCAAACTTCAACCCGTTTGGGCCAGGATCATCAACCTCGGTCTTACAGCAACAATCGAAGACATTCCGAAGATCGCCAAATGATAACAGGAGTAGTCATTGCGCTTCTTCTGCTTGGTATTCTGCTTATACTTTTAGAGATCATCTTTATTCCCGGAACCACCATTGTCGGTGTTGGCGGAATCATTCTGTTGGCGATAGGTATTTACCTGACCTATGCCTACCTTGGCACAACAGCTGGACATATTGCCTTGGCCGCTTGTGTGGCCGTGGTGTTTCTCTCGCTTGTGGTACTCTTGAAGGGAAATACTTGGAAAAGGATGGCCTTGGATTCGAGCATTGATGGCCGCACCTTGGCCGATATGCACACGCAAGTTGCTGTTGGAGACAAGGGCGTTACCATTTCGCGATTGAACCCAATGGGCAAAGCGTTGTTTGGAGAGAAGATGTTGGAAGTGACCGCTGACGGAGAATTTGTGGATGAAGCAAAAGACATTGAAGTTGTAAAAGTGGAGCAGAATAAGATCAAAGTAAAAACCATTTAAAATCGAACCATGGCGTTACCCATTTTAATTGCACTTGTTGTATTCTCAGTCGTTATTCTATGGCTGTTTTTCTATTACGTTCCACTCGGATTGTGGATCACAGCCATCTTTTCTGGCGTTCCGGTAGGTATTGGGGCGTTGATCGGAATGCGCTTGAGAAAAGTTCCGCCAACGGTTATCGTGAATGCGATGATCAGCGCTACAAAAGCAGGGCTGACCGTAAACCGTGATGCACTGGAAGCGCACTACTTGGCAGGAGGAAGCGTGCAGAACGTCACCTTCGCCCTTATTTCTGCCGATAAGGCGAACATTCCATTGGATTTTAAAATGGCCACAGCCATTGACCTTGCCGGACGGGATGTATTGCAAGCAGTACAGATGTCAGTAAATCCGAAGGTGATTGATACTCCACCAGTGACTGCAGTGGCAAAAGATGGTATTCAGCTTATAGCCAAAGCACGAATTACGGTGCGTGCCAATATCGCCCAATTGGTTGGTGGTGCTGGAGAAGACACCATTCTTGCCCGTGTTGGCGAAGGAGTTGTTTCATCCATAGGTTCGGCTGCGTCTCACAAAGCCGTGTTGGAGAATCCGGATTCTATTTCGAAGGTGGTTCTTGCCAGAGGATTGGATTCAGGAACGGCATTCGAGATCCTTTCCATTGATATTGCCGATGTGGACATAGGCAAGAACATTGGGGCAGAACTTCAGATGGATCAGGCAGAGGCCGATAAGAATATTGCGCAGGCAAAAGCCGAGGAACGCAGAGCCATGGCCGTTGCACTGGAGCAGGAAATGAAAGCCAAAGCCCAAGAAGCAAGAGCGAAAGTGATTGAGGCAGAAGTTCAGATTCCGCAAGCGATGGCAGAAGCTTTCAGAGCTGGACATTTGGGAATTATGGATTACTACAAATTCGAGAACATCAAGGCAGATACGGACATGAGAAACTCCATTTCCAAGCCAGGTAAAAGCGATTCTTCGAAAGGGTCGAAGTAATTCATACAGCCATTAATTGAAAAGGAGCAGACCATTTGGTCTGCGCCTTTTTTATGTTTTCGTGTAAGCTGGGACATCCTGTGGAAGTCTTCTGAGAGCTGGGGGTTTACTTCAAAGTTTTTCAAAACACGTACATTCAACTGAGACCCCATCAGATTCCCAATAGTCAAGAATGAGCATTTTGCCAGTAACCGATTTAATGGGTATGCCTGTTAAATATGGTGCGGTTGTCTCATCACCAAATCCAAGAGGGTTTTCTGCATTAGGGGTAATAATCAGTTTGCCGTCTTCCACGTGATAAGTACAGGTACAATACTTCATCGGGTCGGATGGAGGATTCTCACAAGTATCTTTACAAAAGGTCCATGAAAGATCCTGAGCCATTGAGTGATTTTCTCTAAACCTAATTGTCCCGTAAAACCAAAAGGCATCATTATCGTCATCATTATTGTACATGGGGCACTTTTTTTTCCTCCACGTACCCACCAAAGCTTTCTCCATTTCGCTATCCGACTTTTTGCAAGCCGAGAAAGCAAGCATTAGTATAAAAAGCGCTGCTATAGAAAGGCGTGGTTTCATGCTTGGTAGTATCTAAAGGTAATGCATAGGTAAATATCCACTTGCGTTTATGTGTTCTGGCTTGCACCCCCTGCTCGCGCAAGTCTTCCGTAGGATGACTTGTGCGGAATTTGGTGCGATCAGTCTCCTGACTGATCTCCGAAGCATTCATCATTTTAGTACCATCCATAGTTCCCATTCATTTCAATATCCGATGCTTTCGACTTCCGAGCAGCTAAGTGCTACTTCCTAGCGGTTAAGTCCTCACTCAGATGCCCGAAGTGCATACTTAGGCGCCAAGACCGCTTATTCAGACGCCAAGAGTGGATACTCAGACGTCAAGAGTGAATACTTAGACGTCAGGAGTGGATACTTAGACGTCAAGAGTGCTAATTCAGACGCCAAGAGTGGAGATTCAGACGTCAAGAGTGCAGATTCAGGCGCCAAGAGTGCAGTTTCAGACGCCAAGAGTGGAGATTCAGATGCCAAGAATGCAGATAGACAAACTCATGGAGAACTTCATCACCTCCGACCCCGAATTCTACGCCACCTATCACAACGCCCGTAAGATCGTCAATGCAGGCCATGGCTCCGGTGGCGGCACCATCGAATTCACTGGCGAAATACCTGCCAGCAGCACCGTCAATATAAAGGATGGAGTAGCCCCCAAAGTAAAGATCTCCATCAAGAACATCGGTACCGTTCCCTTCTTCGTCTGTTCAACCGATTCGGCAGCCGAAACCTGCACCATCGGCCAGGTCCTCAACCCGGGCGAAGAAGTGAACTTCATAGGCGGCAGCAGTGGAGCGCCACTGCTCAAACCCTTCCTCAATGCAACTAACAACGACCCGCTCACCGTTGCCAACTACAAGGTCGCCATCTCATAATACAGACCATCTCGTAAAAACGAAAAAGGCGCGGTGAACATTCACCGCGCCTTTTTTCAATCGTCTTATTCGGGTTATTTGATCTCCACTCCCGTAGCCTCAAAAGTGAGGGCCAGTTCGGGCTGAGTGATGGCATCAATTTCTTCTTGCGTGGCTTTGGCATCTTCGGCCAAATGCTTCAGGTAATCCACATCCAAGGTATCGTACATGGCAATGCCTTTCATGGTCATGGTTCTGCCAGCGGCATCCAAGGGAACAAAGAATTCGTAGTCTTTGAAGGTAACGCGCATGGTTTCGCCATTGCCCATATCCACTTTCATCCAGCAGCCTTTTTTCTGGCAGCATTCCTGAATGGTTCCTTGCACAATGAATTCGTTTTTCGAAGAATCGCTCATCAGCTTGGCTACTTCCATTGCGGGAATAGCATCGGTGTATTCAAATGGCTCGCCATACCAGGCTGTGCTGTCGCTAGCCACATCGCTTGCCTCTGTTGTTTCTTTGGTAAAGCTTCCGCACGAAGCCAATAGGAAAATGGAGAAAATCGGAATAAGGTATTTCATAGGTATCTGTTTATGGGGCAAAAGTAAAGATCTGCCAAACATGCCGCGGTAACATACGCCACACAACTTTGCTATCTTGCCCGAACATTCAAGAACATGACCGATTCTAAACAACCATCTCTGCTACAATCATTCATTCCGCTGGTTTTTCTGGTGGCATTGCTCGGAACCAATGTGGCCTTTTATGGAGATAATTCGTTGGGAGGAGCCAATCAGATGGCTTTGTTGCTTTCGGCCGGGGTTGCAACCTTCGTGGCCTTAAGCAACAAACACAAATGGGATGACCTGTTTGATGGCGTGGTCGGTAGTATCAGCAGCGCGTTGCCGGCACTCATCATCCTTCTGATGATCGGTGCCTTGGCCGGAACATGGCTTATAAGTGGCGTGGTGCCTGGCATGATCTATTACGGATTGGAGGTATTGAATCCCAAGATATTCTTGTTTGCAACATGCATTGTCTGTTCCATTGTTTCGCTTGCCACAGGAAGTTCGTGGACCACAGTAGCTACTGTTGGAGTGGCATTGATGGGAATAGGCCGTATTCTCGGTTTCAGCGATGGGATGATTGCTGGAGCCATTATTTCGGGTGCTTATTTCGGAGATAAGATGTCGCCTCTTTCAGATACCACCAACTTGGCACCTGCTATGGCCGGAACGGATCTGATCACACACATCCGACACATGATGTGGACAACAGTTCCGTCCATTACCATTACAGCACTCATCTTTTTGGTCTTGGGATTCACTTCTGGCACAGGGGCCAATTTGGATGGGGTAGAGGCACTTCAATCTGCCATTGCGGCTAAATTCAACATCAGCCTGTGGTTGTTTCTGGTGCCCGTTGCGGTCATTGTGCTTATTGTGAAAAAGGTTCCAGCTGTGCCTGCGTTGCTTGCGGGTGCCATCTTAGGCGGATTGTTTGCCATTGGTTTTCAACCGCAGATCATTCAGGAGCTTGCTGCCGAAGGAAGCAGTTTCGGCAAGGCGGCTTATATGGCCGTTATTGATGCGATGACCACCGATGTGGCCATCACATCTGGAAATGCTGTGGCAGATGAACTCCTTACTTCTGGCGGAATGAACGGCATGCTCGGGACCATTTGGCTCATTATATGCGCCATGACCTTTGGCGGTGTGATGGAAGCCAGTGGCATGCTGGAGCGCATTGCAGCATCCATCTTGCACTTGGCTCAAACCACGGGTTCATTGATTGCCGCTACAGCTGGCACCTGTGTGGTCTTCAACGTTACCGCATCCGATCAGTATCTGGCCATCGTGGTTCCTGGAAGAATGTTTGCCAAAGAATATGAGAAACGTGGCCTCGCACCTGAGAATCTGAGTAGAACCTTAGAAGACAGCGGAACCGTTACTTCAGCTTTGGTTCCATGGAATACGTGTGGAGCCTATCATTCGGGTGTTTTGGGAGTGGCAACGGGCACGTACTTGCCATTTGCATTCTTCAACATCATCAGTCCACTAATGACCGTGTTGTTCGGTTACATGGGATGGAAAGTGAATGAGTTGAGAAAGTCTGCAAAAGATTAGCAGGGCACGCTGATCTTCAGGTTAAAGTAACTCACGGCATCATCCACCTGTTGAAAGCAGAAATCCAGCGCATTGCCCGATTTCTTCTTCATGTCAATCAGTCCGAGGCCTGCGCCACCTTTTGTAGAGAATTTCACTACGGTCTGCTTCATGATAACGCCATAGAGGAACTTGATCTCCTCGTCATTCAGGCTATTGATCTTCAGAAGCTTGTCCTCCAACACGGGGCATTCCTCGTTCGCAATCAGATTACCGATGGTGATGGTAATGTTGCTTGCATCCTTGGCAACGAGAAATAACGGACGAAGATCATACGCTTTGCCATCCAATGGAAACGAATGCAGTTGCAGATTCTGCAGTGTTTCGATGGCAATGTTGACAATCTTGCGCTTCTTCTGTCTATCAACAGAAAGTGAGTCTAATATTTCTTCAATCTTTGGTAGGGTGTCAAGCAATACCTTCTTGTCCACGGCTCCTTCATGTTCATAAAGAACCGTTTCCTCTCCGATCAAAGCATATTTATTGATTCCCTCAGCCATTCCTCAGTTATTCCACCAAATGGTATTTACGAATTCGAGCTCATTTGGTTACTCAAACTTGCTCATCCTCCTGTTTATTACATTTCCTTGGGTCTGAAGCGTGAAAACGTAGAGGCCGGCAGCCACTTCCGGAACGTCAATTTCCAAGTAATGAAGCCCATCTCGCATGGTGCCAAAATCTTTCTCCAAAACGGTTTTTCCAGAGATGTCAGTCAATTTGATGCTCACATTTTCCTGTTCAAACAGATTGAATTGAACCACAAAGCGATCTAAGAATGGATTTGGGTATGAGCTGATCACAACAGGCGATTTGGCTAATTCCTCAACGCCCAATCCTTCTTCTTCGAACAACGGAGCCAATGGTGGATACACACCTGCTGGGGCAGCGCCTGTGGCTTGCGTCAAGTGATTATCTCCATCGTTGGTTTTCCAACTTGCTCCCAAGGCAGAAGTAAATGTTGGTTGCGATACGTCCGATACATAGTACCAATCAGATTGGGCAGCTGCAGCGGTCAGATCCAATATCAGGTAACCTTTCTGAGATAGGTCGGCAAACTTGATGTGTGGATTGATGGCTCCGATCACATTACTAGGAATTGGAACCGGACTGCTTTGCGTGGAAACACTTGTTACCACATACTCTACGCCCACACTCCCAGCTCCAGTGCTTCCCACATAGTTATCTCCAGGAAGGTCGTTGGCCCAAGAGGTGTGAATATCTCCGGTAAGAACAACCATGTTGTCCACGTTATTGGATGTCAATTGCTCGTAAAGACTATCGCGTTCCGCAGGATAGCCGTCCCACTGGTCGTCATTGACCACAAAATTGAAAACGGTCAGTGGAGCCATCATTACCTGCTGTCCAACAACTTTCCATTGTGGCGTTTCATTTACCAGGTTATCATACAACCAATGACGCTGTTCATAACCCATCAGACTGCGGTCGTTTGCATTTCCAGCGCCTTGTTCATCGCGGTCATAAAGGCGCGTATCAAGCATACTGAGGTGTGCCAGATCGCCAAAGCTGAATTCACGGAACCTGCGAGAAGGGTCGTTTGCATCTGGAAGTCTCACAGGCAACCATTCGGCATTGGCCTGAATACCGTTTGCTTTTCTATCTACCCAAAGTCCTTCGGCACCTTCTGTGTGGTTCTCGGCACCATCAGAATAAGAGTTGTTTGCAGTTTCATGGTCATCCCACACACAGATGAATGGATATTGCTGATGCGCATCGCGCAGATCTGGATCCAATCTGTAATGCGAATAGCGCGTTCGGTAATCACTTAGTTGGATGATCTCTGTAGCAGGCTCTTCCAGTCTGTCTTGAATAGAAGCACCCAAGCCGCCAGTGGCATATTCGTAGATATAATCGCCTAGGTGAAGAATGCAGTCAATATCATTACGGTTCACCATGTCTCGGTAAGCGTGGTAGTAGCCGTTCTCGTAGCTCTGACAAGAAACCACTCCAAATCGGAGATGATCAACACCACCTGTTGGGGCGGTTCTGGTCCTTCCAATAAGCGAATGCACACCATTGTGCTCGAAATCGTAGTAATACCAGCTGTCTTCAGCCAATCCGGTCACATCCACTTTAATGGTCCAATCGACAGAAGAATCTGTTGATGCAGTTCCACTTGCAACCACATTGCTGAAAAGTGTGTCTGTGGCCATTCGCCAATTCACATCAACTGGGTCGGTGCTGTTCAGCGTAATTCGTGTCCAAATGATGACAGCGTCAGTTAGCGGATCGCCTGAGGCAACTCCGTGGTAGAACGGCTCTAAGGCAGGTTCTAAGCTGTTTCTAGAATAATGCGTTGGGTTAAGGTCTTCTTGTTGCGCAATGGCAGAAATGGAAAGAAGGGTGAGTAGGGAGAAGAAAATTGACTTCATGATATTGGTTTGTGTGCAAACAAATTTAGATTAAAACCTAATTCTGCCGCGTTATTATTGCTTAATCCCAAATTCGAACATTATATGTAAATTGGTGTTTGAACATCAAACCAAACGAAAGAGAAATGAGCAAGCCCGAGATTGCACAAAAAGCACCTTATGTACAAGACCTAGAACCGGGCGTTTATGCTTGGTGTGCCTGCGGAAAAAGCAGTAAACAACCGTATTGCGATGGTTCGCACAAGGGCAGCGAGTTTGCTCCGGTCATTGAAAAGATAACAGTGGCCAAGCGAGTGGCATGGTGCGGTTGCAAGCAAACTGCCGGCAAACCGTACTGCGATGGCAGCCACGCTAAGTTGTGATCTGGCAAAAATGGACGGCCTCTGACGATTTCCCGTCAGAGTCCGTTTTATGCAAACCCGTAAGCCAGATCCTGTTTTAGCTCACCATTTATCTATGCAACCTACCCATCGGGAAAGAGCGAGCAACTCTTAATTCCCGACCTATTTGGTCTTGCAGCCCGTAAGGTTTGTCCCATTCCGATGTTACCACCGAAACGCGTGAGCTCTTACCTCACATTTTCACCCTAACCCTTCGCAAGCAAAGGGCGGTCATTTTCTGTGACACTTGCTGTTGCCGTAGAATTCCTTCCGCGACACCCACATTTGCATGCGGTACGGTGCTCTATGCTGTCTGGACTTTCCTCCATCCCGACATGTCGGGACAGCGGTGAGCCGATTTGCGCTGCAAAGTTAGCTTAAGTTTAGATTGACCACCGTGGCGCCTACACCATATTTGTGGAACGGCCCATCTTGGAAGTGCAATCCATATTCTTTCAACTCTTGACGAATGGCTTCTTTCAGCCTTCCCGTGCCAACTCCATGAATGAAAGTGATCTCGATGTAATTGTGGGTCAAGGCATGGGTCAATCTCCGTTCGAAATGCCGCATTTGGGTCAGGAATTTTTCGTGATCAGGCATATCGTGCGGGTCTAAGCCGATAATGGCTTCCAAGTGAAGATCCACTTCTTCCTCAAAGATCAATGAGGCAGGTTGAACAGTTTTGAATGCCCGAGGATTTTTTGGAATCGATGCAGGTGCTGAAACGATTCTTTCTTCCTCAATAGGAACAGCAATGGCTGGGTTTTCAAGGCCTTCATAAAATATGTAGTTGCCAGCCTTCACAAATCGGGTCGATTTGATCTTGAGCATGGTTGAGATCGGTTTTCGGTTTTCATAACCTGTTGTTCCGAAAAAAAGTAGATCAATGTTCAGATTGCCTACCGAACCAACGTCTTGTCGCCTCAAGGATTGAACGAGATGTTCACTCTTCGGCAATACTTCCCCATGAAATAGGCTGAACCATTGCTCATCCACCTTGGCGGCAACATTTACCAAGATGTGGTACTTTGAATTATTGATGAAGTAAAGGTCAAGATCGCCCGTATCTGGCTTTTCAGCGTTCGTTGACATGAAAGCCAAGGAAAGTTCTGGCAATTCGACTCCTTTTTTTACCGATGGAATAGGCATTGGAGCAACAACTGGTTTGTTGATAACCGGCACGGGCTTCGGTTTTTCTGTTACACGGTCGCGCTCTGCAGGTACAAGTTTGCTGATTGCATGAGGCATGGTGAGACCCGATCTGTCCAATACCAAGGCGGTCTTGGGATCGAGTAGCTTGATGATGATGCCTTCTCCTTCGTCATCGAGGTATCTTACTTTTTCGCCTACTTTGAACATGTCCTAAAAGTACACTCCATGAAATTTAACTCTTTGAATGGAGTTGAATTCAACCGTTGGAAACGGTAACTTGATGAGGTTCACAGCCTTGAAAACGGTTCGTAACCATTTCTTATTGGTTCTGATCTTGGTCAGGTCAACATCTAAGGATAGATAGATCTGCCGATGCCGCACAAAATTTGGCAGTTCATTTCCGTTATCGTCAAATTTCGGATTGCTGAATGCACCGGTCATGCCATCGGCACCAAATCCAACGGCCACATTCAGCCAACGCGGAAATTTGCTTTCATCTCTAAGGAAAGAATGAATGTTGGCCGAAAACCAAATGGTATGTCCATTGTAATCCTTCAACATACGTGAACCAAAACTATCGCCCAGCAAATTGGGACGATACTGTGCATAATGCGTTGGGTGATAAGACATCTTAGGCGTTATCCGTTGCTCGTTCCAAGCCAGCTCTTGAACAATTACAGCAAATGATCCGCATGTGTTAACGGTAAAATCGCTGAGTGAAAAACCCCATGCATCCGAAAAGCCATCCAATATCTCTATTCCGGCCATGTAGAAACTACCCATGAAACCTCCGGCCCAAACACTTGTCTGTCGGTTGAATCCAGACCATCTCATCAGATCCATGTAATAATACCCGATGGCATAGCAGGTGAAGAAGTGTCCCGCCTTATCCATTTGCATCCACTCGCGGCTATCGTCAAACGTGTGAAATTTTGAACGTGGTTCGTTAACATACCAAAGCTGATTTAGACCGACCACTGAACCTACCCAGACGCCTGCGGAAAGACCGCCTAAAACATAAGCTCTGGGTTTAAAAATGGTGTCGGAATAGGTCTTCCATTCGAATTGGGTTTTCTGAGCGGAGGCTATTGAAACCGACCCGATAACCAGCAAGAAAACCAAAAGCTGCCTGAACATGATGTAAAAGTAGTTTTTACCTAGATCGAAAAGTTTGGCATTGTCTTGGTATTGTGTGTCACGGATAAAACCAAAGTGTCTTAAACGTTAAACAAAAACTGGAAATCATGAAAAAGCTCACTCTAATCTTTGTAGGTCTTTTGGCAATTACCTTCCGGTCTAGCGGTTATGGATATTCCTATATCAACAGTTATGCAGACGGATTCGTTTTTGACGAGATGGGAATAACCTTTGCCGTTTACCCAGATGGTGAATTCGACTTTTACCTGGCCAACGGTCAGCAGTCCAATACGGTAAGTAACGGATATGTGAATGTCACCTTCAATTCGGGATACAATTACAACCCGTACGTTCAGTATGATGATTTCGGAGCGGTGATTCAAGTTGAAAATGTTCCGATCTGGTATGATTACTACGGAAGGGTAACTCAGATCGGAGATGTGATGATCAACTACAACAACCGTAGGGTTTGCCAAGTTGGAGGATTGTATGTTCACTACAATTCATACGGATACTACGCCTACCATACAGGCTACATCAACACATGGAATCCGTATTTCGTTTTCCGACCATTCTATGTTGCCTTTGCACGCCCAGTTGTAAACATGTGTTTCGTAAGACAAACGCCCTACAGACAATACTACACGCCAGTGCGCTATACTTACTACAGACCTTATGTACAAAATGTGCGACCTTGCTACGCAACCATTGGTCATACTTACAGACCGAGCGGTCACGGAGTAGCACACGCTAGGTATACTCAAACTGCTGGTAGAGGTGAGGTTCCGGTGAGACGCGAGCGAAGTACGGTGACTACTGCGCAAGGGAGCCAACAAAGGCCTGCGGTAAACCGATCTTCTGTAAGCGAGCGTTCAGCAGTTCAACCTTCGCAGGTTCGTAATGCACCTTCTGTGTCTCAACGGCCAACAGCAACACAAACGTCTCGTCCGGTGAATGACGCAAATAACGTTCGGGTACAATCAACCAGACCGCAGGCAGCATCGACCCAATCAAGACCAGTGCAATCTGCACCAGTCAGAACTGGAGCTCAAACTCAAAGTTCTAGCTCTAATCGGCCGGTTTCTACACAACCACGGACAGCAGCGACTTCTACACGAAGCACTAGCCAAGTGAGACAGAATATGCCAGCACAGAATTCGATGAGTTCGAAGCCAGCAAGTTCAGTGTCAAGAACGCAAGCGACCAGAACAACTGCAAAGCCTCAATCGAACGTCAGCAGTACTCCAAGTCGGTCTGCAGCGGGCAATTCAGGAACTCGTCCCTCAAGCGTAAGTTCTTCTCGAGGAACTTCAACAGTGGCCAAAGCTCCAGCAACTAGAGCAAGCGCTCCTTCATCTGCAGTAAAAAGTGGTGCAGCGAGAACTACGGTTAAGCGTTCTAACTAAAAGACGAATGTCACGAAAAGGAAGGGGCGGGCCAATTTGGTCCGCCCCTTCCGTTATTATCAGAGGTATTCGATTATCAGATCGTACCGATCATCTTCCGTGGGTCAACCCACTCGTCATATTCTTCAGATGTCAAATAACCCAAAGAAAGCGCAGCCGCTTTCAGCGTAGTTCCTTCTTCGTGTGCTTTTCCAGCAATTTCGGCTGCTTTGTAGTAACCGATCTTGGTGTTAAGAGCAGTCACCAACATCAAACTGTTGTTCACCAATTCTTGAATACGTGGGTGATTTGGCTCTATTCCTTGGGCGCAATGCTCATCAAACGATACGCAGGCATCGCCCAAAAGTCGAGCAGATTGAAGAACATTATACGCCATGACTGGCTTGAACACGTTCAATTCGTAATGTCCCTGTGTTCCTGCAATGGTAACGGCTGTATCGTTTCCCATCACTTGCGCGCAAACCATGGTCAAGGCTTCGCATTGCGTAGGGTTCACTTTTCCAGGCATGATCGAAGAACCTGGTTCATTGGCAGGAATGAGCAATTCGCCAATTCCAGAGCGTGGACCAGAAGCCATCATTCGGATATCGTTGGCGATCTTATTCAGCGAAACAGCCAGCTGTTTCAATGCTCCGTGGGTTTCCACCAACGCATCGTGTGCAGCCAAAGCTTCAAACTTGTTCTCAGCAGTAATGAACGGAAGTCCTGTGAATTCGGCAATTTTCTCAGCAACGAGTTCAGAATAACCATCAGGTGTGTTGATTCCCGTTCCAACAGCAGTTCCTCCCAAAGCGAGTTCAGAAAGATGCTCAAGGGTGTTGTTCAGTGCTTTCAATCCATGGTCCAATTGAGAAACATAGCCGCTGAACTCTTGTCCAATAGTAAGCGGAGTTGCATCCATCAAGTGAGTACGACCGATCTTTACCACGCTTTTGAATGCCAGCGATTTGGCCTTTAGCGTATCACGAAGTGTCTGAACACCTGGAATCGTGTTTTCAGCGATTAACTTGTAACAGGCAATGTGCATTCCGGTTGGATACGTGTCGTTAGATGATTGACTCTTGTTCACATCATCATTTGGCTTCAAGACTTTGTCCTTGTCATCCAGTTTCCCACCAGTCATTACGTGAGCACGGTTGGCAATCACCTCGTTGGCGTTCATGTTGCTCTGCGTTCCCGATCCGGTTTGCCAGATCACCAACGGAAATTGATCATCATGCATTCCATCAAGAATTTCATCGCAAACGGCAGAAATCAGGTCTCGTTTCTTCTCATCAAGAACACCTAATTGGCAATTGGTATGAGCTGCGGCTTTCTTCAGGTAAGCAAACCCGTAGATCACCTCCAATGGCATACTGGCTGCTGGGCCAATTTTGAAGTTGTTTCTTGAACGCTCTGTCTGTGCTCCCCAATATTTATCGGCAGGCACCTGCACTTCGCCCATGGTATCTTTTTCAATTCTAAAATCTGACATTTCGTTGTGACTATTAGTTAAGAATGGTCGCAAATTTACCGTCTCGCACAACGCTACCAAACAAGGTTTGAAATAAGCTTAGTTTTGTAGCTCATTTAATCTCCATCCAGCATGAAATTTACGTTTACATCTCTTGTTTCGCTCTTGATATTGGTTGCATCCGCCATGGCCCAACCAGTAGTTCAAGGATCTATTACACATGGAGGTTTACAGCGTGCTTATCGTTTGTATCAACCGAATATTTATACGGGCACAGAAGCTGTTCCATTGATCATCAATTTGCATGGTTACGGTTCACAAGCATTTGAGCAGGAAGTGTATGGAAGTTTCAAGGCCATTGCCGATACGGCCAATTTTATCATTGTTCACCCCGAAGGAACAATGGATAACGCTCAGAATCAATTTTGGAATGCGTTTGGAATACCGGGTGGACCAGATGATGTTGGTTTCCTTTCAGCCTTGATTGATTCAATTTCTGCTGATTACAACATTGACCCGAACCGTGTTTATTGCACAGGTATGAGCAATGGAGGATTCATGAGCTACAAAATGGCCTGTGACCTTGGAAGTCGCATTGCAGCCATTGCCTCTGTAACAGGAACGATGGTTCAGTCTGAATTGAGTGCGTGCAACCTAGATCATCCAACGCCAATAATGGAAATCCACGGCACAGCAGATCCAACCGTTCCTTATTTGGGTGATGCTACCCAGACCTTTGTTGGTACAGAAGCGGTGGTCAATTATTGGGTGAGCGTCAATAACTGCAATCCAACGGCTGTTCAATCTGCCGTTCCTGATGTTAATGCTTTAGACGGCTGCACTGCCGATCATTTTGTCTACTCAGGGGGAGATGCAGGTTCAACGGTGGAGCATTATAGAATAAACGGTGGAGGTCATACGTGGCCAGGTTCTCCAACAGTCATTTCTATTGGCGTTACCAATCAGGATTTTTCGGCTTCGGTTGAGATATGGAGATTTTTCAATCAATACAGACTAAACGTATTGACGACTGGGATTGAACAAACAACAAAACCAAGTTTCACCATTTATCCTAATCCTTCGGAAGGAGAAGTTGCCATTAGGTTCGAAACGGCTGCTCAAAGAACTTTTGAATTACGCAATTCACTCGGACAACTTTTAAGGTCAGATTCCTCAAAAAGCGCCACTTTTCGTTTGCATGCGGAGAGAGCAGGAGTCTACTTCTTGACCGTTTTTGCTGAGGATGGAATATTTACTGAAAAGTTGGTCATTAATTGAGCACTTCTTTTTGCCCAATTCGTAAGCATACACTACTTTCGGCTCAAATTTCAAAGAGATGAGCGTAGGTATCGTAGTAATATTCATGTACATGTTGATGGGCTTTTGGATGTTGGTTTTCCTCGGACTTTGGATTCCGTTGATGGCAACATTGCTTTTCATGGAGCGATTTAGCCCAGAAATGGGAGAAAAATTGGCTGCATTTATCGCGCCACGCGACTGATTTTAAACTTAAAGTAACGTTTTAACGTTTTCAGGAGGCCGTCCCAAGACGGCCTTTTTTTGTTTCACAACAATCGGTCGCTCAATCAATTTCGGATATTTCACCATTGCAGCTATCCATTCATCGTCCGAAAGTTCTTTCACTTTAAAGTTGTCTTTGAAATCGGTTTCGCCTTTTCTGAGTAAATCGTAAGGTTTGATACCGAGCAGGCTAATCAATTCTTTCAATTCAGCTTCAGAAGGAACATCAACCAAATAGTCTACGATTTCAGGCTCAATGCCAGCATCACGAATCAATTGAAGTGTTTCTCGACTTTTGGTGCAACGCGGGTTATGGTAGATTTTCATACGCTAGAGTAATGAAGGGATGAAGAGGTGAAGTTATGAAGTGTGCTTTTTGTCGATTGATTTGATCAGTCCATTTATCAAAGCAGCACACTTTTGTTCTTGCTCGTTTAAAAGTGCTATTCGGTCATTTGTACAGAAGCCCAATAAAACACAGAGATCCAAAACCGTATTTACTTCACTTAAGGAACCTCTTGCAATATGGAGGAAGTGCCTAAATTCTTTGTCTGAATTTCTTCCTGCTCCTTCAGCGAGATTCAGCGGAATGGAAACCGAAGCCCGTTTGAGTTGTGAAGTGATATTGAACTTTTCGTCAGATGGTAGTTCAGAAGAGAAGATGTAAATCAGCTTTACAAGTTCCATTGCTTCCTGCCAAGCAACTAGCTTCTTATGCGGCCAATCCTTCTTCATTACTTCACCTCCTCATCACTTCATTCCTGAGATTCTTCATTGCCGAATTGAAGCAAATAACCTTTGATGAACTTGTTCAACTCGCCATCCATCACGCCTTGCACGTTAGATGTTTCGATACCTGAACGTAGGTCTTTTACCAATTTATATGGATGGAAAACGTAGTTGCGGATCTGCGCTCCGAACTCCACTTTCATTTTTCCACCTTCCACCTCGGCACGTTTTTCCAAACGCTTTCTGAGCTCAATATCATACAGTTGAGACTTCAATAAACGCAATGCATTTTCGCGGTTCGTGCCCTGCGATCTGCTTTCCGTATTTCGGATGATGATACCGCTCGGATGATGCGTTACCCGAACACCCGTTTCCACCTTATTTACGTTCTGTCCACCAGCACCACCAGATCGGAACGTGTCCCAAGTAATATCTGCCGGATTGATCTCGATATTGATCGTATCATCCACTACAGGATAAACGAAAACGGAGGCGAAGGACGTATGTCTTCGGGCGTTGCTGTCGAATGGAGATATTCTCACCAAACGATGAACACCGTTTTCTCCTTTCAGATTTCCGTAAGCATAGTCACCTTCTATCTGCAACGAGCACGAGCGAATTCCTGCAATATCGTCTTCTTGAATATCGTTCTGCAGAACCTTGAAGCCATTCTTTTCAGCCCACATGATGTACATACGCATCAACATGCCAGCCCAGTCGCAACTTTCCGTTCCGCCAGCACCAGAGTTGATCTCTAAAATGGCGTGCAGCTCATCACCTTCATCGCCCAACATGTTTTTGAATTCGAGATCTTCGAGCAGATCGGTGAATAATTCCTGTTGCGCAGTTACTTCTTCTTCAGAAGCCTCGCCTTCTTTATTGAATTCGTAAAGAACAGTCAGGTCTTCGAGTGCGGTCGTAGCTTTTTCAAAGGCCTTTGTCCATTCCTTTTTGGCGTTTGTTTTCTTCATCAATTCCTCCGCTTTTTTAGGGTCGTCCCAAAAACCAGGAGCTAATGTTGTCTGTGTTTCCTCGGCTATTTCGCGCAGCTTTCGGTCTATTTCTAAGTAGCCATGAAGCGCGTTCAGTCTTTTTTTGAGGTCGTTCAGTTGATCTGTTGTGATCATAATTGTTCGTGTTTTGGGGTGATTTTCCCGAAGCGCAAATGTAAGACAAGTGTTGGTGCCTGAAAGTTACTTGTCGCTGAGGAACTCATTGATCAATGTGCCTTCAAATCCGCGTTGCGTGGCAAAGCGATAAATGGCCGATCTGCGTTTCCAGGGATTCTTTTCCTTCAGGCTCGCCCGTTTTTCATCCATGGTTTCGCGCAGCACGTTCAAATAAGCGTCTTCATCGATTTCCGTTAGTGCCAGCTGAATACATTTTTTACTCACTTGGTGGTTTTTCAAGCCTTCGGTGATCTTCACTTTTCCCCATTTCTTGATGTTGAATTTGCCTCTTGCGTATGTGCGGGCAAAACGCTCCTCATTCAGGAAATTCTCTTTCATCAATGAAAGCGTGATCTCTTCGCGCCATTCATCTGGGATTTTCAAGTCCCACATTTTCTGATTCACATCGTGATGGCTTCGCTCTTGATACGCGCAGTATTTCCGCAATTTCTCGAGCGCTTCTTTCGGGCCAAAATCCATGCATGAAAAATAGCTATCAAAGTCGATAGACCATAGTCCACGGACCACAGCAGCGCACGCTCTATTTCTAAACAATTTTTTTCCGTTGACTATTAACCGTTGACCATCGACTAAAACTAGCTTTGCCCAACTTTTTTGATGGAAAACAAACGCGCCCTCGCACTTCTGTTCAGTTCACACGTGGTTTCGAGCTTTGCGCAGGGAATTACCATGCTTTCCATTCCGTGGTACTTTGCTTCGGTTGTCAACCAATCTGTGGTGTTCGGAAAAGTGCTTGCCGTGGCCACGTTCATCAGCATTTTTTGGAGCCTTTTTGCAGGAACACTTATTGACCGTTATCCACGCAAGAACATCTTTTGGTTTGCGTCCATCGTTGGTTTTATTGTGCTTGGATGTGCTGGTCTGTACGGAGAACTGCATCAGGAAGCGCCTATTTGGTTAGTTGCTTTTGTGTTTGTTTTCACCTTTTTCGGGTTCAACATCCATTATCCCAATCTCTACGCATTTTCGCAGCAATTGGCAGCCAAAGGCGATTACGGCAGAGTCAATTCGCTGATTGAAGTTTTAGGGCAGGGCACCAACGTGCTTTCGGGCGCGTTTGGCGCTATTCTGCTTTCGGGCACAACGGGCGGAAGTTTGAACATGATGGGTCTGCAGATTTCTTTTCCCTTTGAAATTGAGCAATGGACCATTTGGGAAATTTTCCTGCTCGATGCGAGTACGTACGCACTTGCCGCGTGCATCATTCCCTTCATTAAATATGTCGATCACAATCCACTACCGATCGATATGGAGAAGATCCTACTTCGCTTTAAGCGTGGTTGGAAGTTTCTAACGTTGAACAAGGAACTTCTGGTCTTCGGTTTGGCAACCTATTCCATTTTTGTTGTGCTGCTGGTCGAGGTACAATTTCTGCTTCCCATTTTCGTAGATAATCAGTTGGAAGCTGGCGCAGATGTGTACGCTAGTAGCGAGGTTTACTTTGCGTTAGGAAGTTTGTTTGCTGGGTTTCTCATCCAAAAATTAACAAGGAATCTGGCTCCTGCCAAAAGCATTCTTTTGCTCATGTTTTTGGCCGGTGTTTCGTTCGTGGTTGTGGCATTTTCCAAAAGCGTTGTCGGATTCTATCTTTTCTCTACGCTTATCGGGTTCAGTAATGCCGGCACGCGCATCACGCGCGTCACTTTTCTGTTCAATCACATTCCAAACAACATCATTGGCAGGGCCAATAGTATTTTTTACATCTACAATATTGCCAGCCGTGGTCTATTGCTTTCACTGTTTGCGCTGCCGTTCTTTTCTGCTTCCAATAATATTGTTTGGTGTTACGGGATCTGCGGAGGATTTATCCTTGTTTCCATTATTCCGCTCGTTGGAGTTCTGCCACAGCTTCAAACGCTGAAAATCCGAACCGAATAATTATTTCAACCAGAAATTATTGCTGAACAGCCAAGAAGGATGTTTTGGTGGTAGGAGGGAAGTTTCGAATTTCAATTTTCCCAATTCATCTTTCAAAACCTGACTTTTTTCCGCATCTGTTTTGTTTGAATTTATGCTGTAAACGGTTGTTTTCCGTGAGGAAAAAGTGCCATCGGAATTCAGAAGGAATTCAATTTCAACTCTCCATTTTGCTTCTTCTGGAATGCTGATCTCATTGCCAAGAATTTTTTCCAGAACCGTGTTGAATTCCTCTCCATTTTCGGTTTTGGGAAATTCTTTCGGGAAATACTCGGATGAATTGAATTCCGAACGGAACGGCATGTTTGGAATGGAGTAATAATTCTGCATGAAATGATTGGCTCCATTTCCTGTGTAAACATGGAACATCTCATTCACGTCAAAAGCGTGCAGCAGCGGTCCATCCGTAGAAATAAACACCTTATCATCCGTTATGTAGAACGAATTGCTGGCCATTGTGTGCAGCAGACTATCGTTTCTAAGCCAGCCAGATCTGGGCAATCGTTCCTTTTTTACGGCATCATCCAATTCGTATTTTATCAATTTGCCTAATTCGGCAGCATCAAACTTTTCTCCGTTCCGATAAAAAGTGAGAATGCTTTTGTTGAGGGGCAACGAATTTTTTTCTGACTGAACGTGAACGATGGTTTTCCCATCGTTGCTCAAACCAACAAATCCGTTGAGGAATTGATCCATGCTGTAAAGCGTGTCTTTTCCTGTTTTATCAGTCACGTAGGTAATTCCCTCTTCGTTATCAATTCGATGTGAGAATGTGAGTGAGGTGAGTTTGAAAGTTCCGATCTCGTTTCTCAGTTCGTAAGAAACGCCTTTGTACTGCGCCATGCACAGGAAAGGAGAGAACAGAAATATGAAAAACGTGCGCATGGGATAAAAATAAAGCCTTCAGGTTTTTCTGAAGGCTTTACGGTTACTTTTTTTATGAATTGGATTATTTGGAAATCTTGTATCCAAGCTCTTCCAAAAACTTGATTTTCTCGTCCACTACAGCCATTTTCCGTCCTTGGATTTCGCCTTCAATTCCCTCTTTCATCCCATTCAATTCCTCTTCGGAGAATTTGGCTAGAAAGTGATTTTTGAATTGTGCTTTCAGTGTGCCGTTCGCGTTCATGTTTTCACGCACAGCAGTTGCTAGAACCACAGGTGTAAGTTTTCCTTTTTGAGTCATTGATTTTTTGCTGATAAATATGTGTTGCGAATTTACGCGATCTAGTTGAAGGCGTTGAAACCGGTCACATCCATTCCAGTAATGAGCAAATGGATGTCGTGCGTGCCTTCGTAGGTCACTACACTTTCCAAATTCATCATGTGGCGCATGATCGGGTATTCGCCCGTGATTCCCATTCCGCCCAACATTTGTCGTGCTTCGCGAGCGGTTCTCAGAGCGATTTCCACATTATTCCGTTTGGCCATGGAAATTTGTTGTGGCGATGCGCGATGGTCGTTTTTCAGCACACCTAATCTCCAAACCAGCAATTGCGCTTTGGTTATCTCTGTGATCATTTCGGCCAATTTCTTTTGTTGCAATTGGAAGCTGCCTATCGGTTTTCCGAATTGGATGCGCTCTTTCGAATAACGCAAAGCGGTATCGTAGCAATCCAAGGCTGCTCCTAAAGCGCCCCAAGCAATTCCGTAACGGGCTGAGTTCAAACAGCTCAACGGGCCTTTAAGACCTCGAATATCTGGGAACAGATTTTCCTTTGGAACTTTTACGTTATCAAATACCAATTCGCCAGTGGCAGATGCGCGCAGACTCCATTTTCCGTGGGTTGTTGGCGTAGTAAAACCTTCCATTCCGCGCTCTACAACCAAACCTCTGATAGTGCCTTCTTCGTCCTTTGCCCACACAACGGCAATATCTGCGAATGGTGCATTGCTGATCCACATTTTCGCTCCGTTCAGAATAACATGATCACCAGCATCTTTGAAATGCGTGACCATTCCATTCGGATTTGAACCATGATCTGGTTCCGTAAGACCAAAGCATCCGAGTAATTCGCCCGTTGCCAATTTTGGCAGCCATTTCTGTTTCTGACTTTCGGTGGCGTAGCTCCAGATAGGAAACATCACCAACGAACTCTGAACAGAAGCAGTGCTTCTCAAACCGCTATCGCAACGCTCCAATTCTTGCATGATGATGCCGTAGCTGATCTGATCTAAACCTGGTCCGCCATATTCATGCGGAATGTACGGACCGAACGCTCCGATCTCTCCCAAACCTTTTAAGAGATGAATAGGGAACTCCGCTTTCTGCGCGTATTCTTCAATGATCGGAGAAACATTCTGTTTCACCCATGTTCGCACCGTTTCACGAATGAGTTTGTGTTCTTCCGTAAGGAGTTCGTCCATCAGGTAATAATCGTGTCCGTTATATCTGTCTTCAGCCATAGCTTTTGTTTGAAGCCACAAAAGTAGAAATGATTGGTTGCCACTTTCCATGCATCTTGATCCTCATATCACTTCGATTCCTCATCTTCAAAACATACCTTTGCGGCCGTTCAAAAACAGCAAAGCATGGCAAAGTATGATGTAACGATTATTGGTTCAGGCCCAGGAGGCTACGTGGCAGCGATCAGATGTGCGCAATTGGGGATGAAAACCGCCATTATTGAGAAATATCCAACGCTTGGAGGTACCTGCCTCAATGTGGGATGTATTCCTTCCAAGGCCTTGCTCGATTCATCGGAGCATTTCCATAATGCCATGCACACATTTAAAGAGCACGGAATTGATATTCCTACGCCAAAAGTGAACATCAAGCAGATGATCACCCGCAAAAGCGATGTGGTGAAACAGAATGTGGATGGCATCAGCTTCTTGATGAAAAAGAACAAGATCGATGTTTATGAAGGCCTCGGAAGTTTCGAAACCAAGAACAAGATCAACGTTACCAAGGCAGATGGCACATCAGAGACCATCGATACGGATAAAGTCGTTATTGCCACTGGCTCAAAGCCATCTTCATTGCCTTTCATCACAATCGATAAAAAGCGGGTGATAACGTCTACCGAAGCATTGAATCTTACCGAAGTTCCAAAGCATCTGATAGTAGTTGGTGGTGGCGTTATCGGCTTGGAACTCGGTTCTGTTTATGCCCGTTTAGGTGCCGAAGTTTCCGTTGTGGAATATATGGACAGCATCATTCCAACCATGGATAAGACCTTAGGCAAAGAATTGCTGAAAGTATTGAAGAAAGAAGGCGTGAAATTCTACTTGAGCCACAAGGTGAAAGCCGTTTCTGCCAAAGGAAAGACCGTTACCCTCAAAGCTGACGATAAGAAAGGAGAAGAGATCACCTTAGAAGGAGATTACTGCCTCGTGTCTGTAGGACGGAAAGCATATACAGATGGACTCGGATTAGAGAAAGTTGGAATAGCTACGGATGACCGCGGTCGAGTAGAAGTAGATGCACATCTACAGACAAAAGTTGCTGGTATTTACGCCATTGGCGATGTAATAAAAGGAGCAATGCTTGCTCACAAGGCCGAAGAGGAAGGCGTGTTCGTTGCCGAAACCATGGCTGGACAAAAACCGCACATCGACTATAACCTTATTCCAGGTGTGGTTTACACGTGGCCAGAAGTGGCAGCTGTTGGACAAACAGAAGAGCAATTGAAAGAAGCTGGTATTGAGTACAAGGTAGGTTCCTTTCCAATGCGTGCCTTAGGCCGTTCGCGTGCCAGTATGGATATGGATGGTTTGGTTAAAGTTCTTGCAGATAAGAATACTGATGAGATTCTAGGGGTGCACATGATCGGTGCGCGTGCCGCAGATATGATTGCAGAGGCGGTTGTAGCCATGGAATTCCGTGCTTCAGCCGAGGATGTTTCGCGCATTTCGCATGCTCATCCAACCTATACAGAAGCCATTAAAGAAGCCTGTTTGGCTGCTACGGATAATCGTCCGTTGCACATGTAATCGGAACATTCGATACAGAAACGTGTTCCAATCTCCATGAAGCCAGAAATAGGAGTTCTCCTCATGAATGTCGGAACACCCGACTCCCCAAAGGTGAGCGATGTGCGCAAGTACCTCTCGCAATTCCTCAACGACCCGCGTGTTATTGATATTCCTTGGTTGGCAAGGAAGATTCTGGTCAATGCCATCATTGTTCCATTCCGCGCGCCAAAATCAGCCAAGATCTATCAACAGATGTGGACGGATCAGGGTTCTCCGTTGCTTATTCATTCAGAGAATTTCAAGAAGGGATTGCAGTCTGATCTGGGGCCAAAGTACCAGGTGGAAATCGCTATGCGCTATCAAAGCCCTTCTGTGGAAGAAGGCTTGGAGAAAATCCGAAAGAACAATCCGAAAAAGATCATTGTGGTGCCGATGTATCCACAATATGCATCATCTTCTACCGGCACCTGCATGGAAGAGGTAATGCGCATTGCATCCAAGTGGTGGGCCATTCCTGAAATGGTTTTTGTCAATCAATTTTACGACCTACAAGGTTATGTTGACGGATTTGTGAAACGGGGAAAACAGTTCGATGTAGCTGCGTACGATCACGTCTTGTTCAGCTACCACGGTTTACCTGTTCGACAACTAGATAAGATCTATGATGAAGGTCTATGCTCCGATCACGATTGTGAGCATGGTGTGTCAGATGATAATCAGTTTTGCTACAAGGCCACCTGTTACGAATCCACCAAGCGCATTGCTGCCGGATTGGGATTGACCGAAGATCAATACACCGTTGCATTTCAGTCTCGCTTAGACGATAAATGGATCAAACCATATTCGGATAAGGTAGTGGCAGAAAAAGCGGAGAAAGGTGTTAAAAAGATGCTGGTCTTCTCACCTGCCTTTGTTGCCGATTGCCTCGAAACACTCATTGAGATCGGAGTGGAATATCAAGAGATATTCGAAGAGCACGGAGGAGAAAAGATCCAATTGGTTCCAAGTTTGAACGATGACCCTGATTGGGTAAAAGCGATGGCAGATCACATTCGTTCCAAATAAAAAAGGGAGAACCGAAGTCCTCCCTTTTCACTTTCCCACTCATTTTCTTCTTTATTTCAGCATCACTCGCTTGCTGAAGTTTTTGGTGCTGTTCGACAGGTTGACGATGTAGATTCCGCTTGCAAGTACACCTGTGTTAAGTCTTACTTTATTCATACCGTCCACGGCTGTGTTGGCGTAATCAAGTATTTTCTTTCCACTAGCATCGAAAAGAACGATCTTGAAGTCTTCATTTTCAGTGCCTGTAAATTCTACAACTACTTCAGTTTGGTCAACATCATAGGCATTCACAAAGTTGAAGTCGTTAACATCATCACCGCAGGTAACAGCAACTACCTCAGAATAAGTCGATTTTCCTGCGAAATCAGTGTCTTTCAAACGGTAGTAAGAAGTTCCGCTGTAAGCTTCTTCATCTTTCACATTGTAGCTGATCGGCTCGTTGCTGTTGCCAGCTCCTTCTATCACATCTACAATTTCGAAATCACTTCCATTATTACTTCTTTCAAGTGTGAAGAAGTCGTTGTTTGTTTCAGTCCAAGTCGTCCAACGTACATCAATAGAACCGCCAGCACACTCACCCGCAAACCGAACGATTTCAATAGGAAGTGGATCACTGTTGTCAACAAGTGTCCAAACTGGGTACATGTCTTCCTCCCAAGTTGAACCATCTTGAGCAATTTGTACGGTAGTAGTGTTCGTAGCTGGGTTGGTAATTACTGCAGGAACGCCATACAACCAATCGCCCCATTTGTTCAAGGTGTGATTCCAGCGTTGCGGGGCTAATTTCGTCTCATCTATATGGTTTGGAGCCGCTACTTCAGTTTGCGCGTATTTGAAAGCATATTCAATTCTTGGCGCGGAAGCATAGCCACTCATGCCAACGCCAATGTTTTCCGCATCAATGATCCAAAAACGGTCCACTGTCCAATAATGAGCAGCTTGTATATAATCATCAGTAAGGTTGGTTACTGATGTTGGAAGGTCTGTCCATTGGTTATTCAATGGGTTTACCGTGATGTTGGTTCCTGTGAATGAATTCTCAGAATCGGTTACATAGGTTGAAAAAGTCTTGTAGTTAGAGCTTGGTAGACCAGCAGTGGTAATGTTGTAGCCGAATGACAGGTCAGTAGGTGTCGCTACATCTGTTCCAAACGGAATCGTGTAGTTTCCAGTGTTGGTTCCAATGTTCCAACGAAGCACGCCATATCCGCCAGAAGCAGGACCTGTTTCAGAAATGATCTTTCCAGCTCCAGTGATGGCAGCAGTGGATGATGTTTCGATATTCAACGTGTTTGTGTTGAGTCTCAAACTTTTCCCATTCAGGTTAAGGTTGTTGTAAACATTGGCATCAACTCCATTCAACGTTTTATGGGCAGTACCTTGAACTACAACTGTGTAGAAATCCGTAGGCTCCGAACCAGTGATATCTTGTGCAGCACCGTCTAATTGAACTACTCCATTGTTCGTGGCAAATACACCACCAGCATCGTTGTTTTCCCAAGTTCCATCAACTTGCATCGTTCCAGCATTGGTAACTTCACCTCCAGATTCGTTCGTGAATCCGCCATTGTCTATGTTGAAGTAGGTACCAGTAGCAATGTTGATCTTCGCTCCGTTGTTCACGACTCCTTGGGCCTGCGAGTTCAGCGAAATAACGCTGCAAGCTACAATTACAGTGAGAATTCCTATCTGAGAGTAAATTGATTTCTTCATACTAGATGTATTTCTAATTCTGGTTTCAAAGCTAATTGAACACGAGTCTAAAGTTACTTTTTTCACTCGAACTGGTTGGTAAAATTCTGAAGCCATTTAAATTTCAACTTTGCGGAACGTTCTCCTATTGCCGTCTTATTACGGTGGAGGTTGAGTCCGGTTATGTTGTTTGTCGATATTCGTAGTTAATGGCGTGGTCTGATAGGAAATGGGTTGATGTGGACGAATCCTCGATGGAGAAACACTTTTCGAGTTTAGCAAGTGTTAGAATCGGCTTGGATTGGAACCAATTCCATCAATTCTCCTCATCAGAGAATTCGTTTAAGTTCTCGAAATTATTTGGCACTGGAATTCAGTCCGAGATAATTGGAGAATCGGAAGCTGATATTCCGAAGTTGAGGAATTGGCTAAACCAACAACACGACCTGGTTTTGGGCTATTTTGGATACGATGCCAAGAATTTGCTCGAAAACCTTTCAAGCAAGAACTCAGACAGTATCAGCTTTCCGATGTTCCACTTTTTTGTACCAAAGCACGCGTTTCTCTTTAGCGAAAATGGATGGACGTGTTTTTCTCATTCGGATGAATTGGATGGTGAAATCGATCAGCAAAACGCAGCTTCTGTCCTTGGAAATGAACTTGAAACCGTTTCAAAATCGGAATATGTCCACAAGGTTAAAAGCTTACAGCAGCACATTCAATTCGGTGATATCTACGAGGTGAATTTCTGCGTTCAACACGGTTTTAAGAACACCACGGTCGATCCGTTTCGATTGTATCAGGAATTGCAGCTTGCATCGCCTGCTCCATTTTCCTGTTTTGTGGCAGATAATGGCAAGTATCTGATGAGCTCTAGTCCCGAGCGATTCATGATGAAGGAAGGAAGAAAGTTGATCTCTCAGCCGATGAAAGGAACCAATCGCAGAACGGCTGAAAACGAACTTCAGAAAACGGCATTACGAAATGATGCGAAGGAAGTAGCAGAGAATGTGATGATCACCGATCTGGTGCGCAACGACCTATCGCGAAGCGCGAAAAAAGGAAGCGTGAAAGTGGAAGAATTGTGCGGTGTGTATGAGTTTGAACATGTGAATGCAATGATCTCAACCGTTTCTGCTGAGTTGCGAGATGACGTTCATCCGCTGGATGCTTTGCTCAATGCATTTCCGATGGGTTCCATGACGGGCGCACCGAAGATCCGAGCCATGGAATTGATCGATCAGTTTGAAGATTTTTCGCGTGGATTGTATTCTGGAGCGGTCGGTTATTTCACACCTGAGCTCGATTTTGATTTTAACGTCATCATCCGAAGTATTCTCTATAACGAAGAGAAGCAGTTGGTCACTTTTCCAACTGGAAGCGCCATCACCATCAATTCTGATCCCGAAAAGGAATATGAAGAATGCATGCTAAAGGCAGAAGCTATGCGAAACGTGCTACTCAATCATGCAAAGTAGACTCCTCGAATCCATGCAAAAACTTGGTTTTCTGAATGATGGAAGACCAGTTTTAGTGGCCGTTAGTGGTGGAGTGGATTCAATGGTGCTGGTTTCTCTACTTCATCAACAAGGATATGCGATTGCTGTGGCGCATTGCAATTATCAGCTGCGCGATTCAGCTTCAGATGCTGATGAAGAATTGGTGAGAACGTGGTGCGCGGAAAGAAACGTTCCGTTTTACTCACGACAAGTTGAGACCAAAAAACTGGCTGAAGATTCGAATAGTTCTATTCAGATGGTGGCCAGAGATGAGCGCTACAGATTCTTTCAGGAATTAATGGACGAGCACGGTTTCGTGGCAACTGCTTTAGCGCACCACGCCAACGATAGAGTTGAATCGCTACTGATGAATGTGCTGCGCGGAACAGGTTTCAGAGGTTTGCAAGGAATGCCTTCTAAACGGGAAAAATATTTCCGTCCGCTGCTCGGATTCACGAAGGATGAAATCAGAAAGTTTGCCTTGGAAAACGCCATCCCTTTTCGGGAAGATTCGTCAAATGCAACCGTTTATTACCAACGGAATTGGGTCCGTTTGCGCTTGCTTCCAATGTTGATGGCTGCGGATTCAAACGCGTTTGAAAAGCTCCTTTCGTTGTGCGAACGAGCGGAAAACGAACTTCCGAATTACAAGAAGTGGGTTCAACACAACTTAGCTGATATGGTGATGGAATCAGCAATCAGCATCAATGATCTGAAAGATTCTGAAGCACCTTTCACTTTAATGAAGGAGTTTTTGGGACCGAAAGGATTTTCATCCGATCAGATTTTTGAACTGTTGCAAATGATGGATTCAAATTCGGGTACGGAAATTCATTCGGATTCTCATCGGATAGTGAAAGACCGTGAGCATTTTCTTGTTCAAGAAATTACTTCGCAAAGCGAAACTCTGAAGTTGTCGTTTGAGCTGTTGGATAGATTGGAATTGACATCGCTGAAAACGGAAAAGAACGTTGCGTTGCTGGACGCCAAATTGGTCCAGCAATCGGAATTGAAACTCCGAAAATGGCAAATGGGCGACCGATTTAAACCCTTGGGAATGAAGGGCTGGAAATTGCTCAGCGACTTTTTTATCGACCAAAAACTTTCTGTTTTTGAAAAGGAAAAAGTGGTGTTGCTTATCTACAAAAACGAAATTGTTTGGGTGCTTGGCATGCGCCTAGACGACCGTTTCAAAGTCACAAATTCGACCCAAAAAGTGTTAAAGATCAGTTTGGTGTTCTGAACAAAACCCACCTCGCTTGTTACATTTGTCTAAACATCAAACCAAAATGAAAAAACTATTCTTCTTTTTATTGATTGCTGGTTCATTGGGACTTCAAAGCTGTCAATACAATACTATTGTCGAAAAACAGGAAGCGGTAACCGCGCAGTGGTCACAGGTTGAAAACGTTTACCAACGAAGAGCAGACCTTATCCCGAATTTGGTTGCTACGGTAAAAGGCTATGCCGATTTTGAACAGGAAACGCTGACTGCCGTAATTGAGGCACGCGCCAAAGCAACGAGTGTGAATGTGGACGCATCGAAATTGGATGCGAACAGCATTCAGCAATTTCAAGCTGCGCAAGATGGATTGTCATCGGCTTTGAGCAAATTGATGGTGGTGGTAGAGCGTTATCCAGAATTGAAAGCGAATCAGAATTTCTTGGAATTGCAATCGCAATTGGAAGGCACTGAAAATCGTATTGCTGTAGAACGCAAGAAGTTCAACGAAGCGGCTCAGGATTACAATACATACATCCGCAAATTCCCAAATAACATGATCGCGGGCATGTTCGATTTCGAAAAGAAAGAATATTTCGAAGCAGATAAAGGCGCGGAGACAGCTCCAAAAGTGGAATTCTGATTTGAAAGCTTCTGAATACTTCACCGAAGCACGGCTTGCCGAACTCGATAAGGCGATCAAAGCTGCCGAAAAGGCAACTTCGGGCGAGGTGCGTCTTTATGTAGAAGACAAGTGCAAGGAAGATGTGATGGACCGTGCGGCTTTCTTGTTCGGAGAGCTGAAAATGCACAAGACAGAACTTCGAAATGGTGTGCTATTCTATTTGGCAATGACCGATCGGAAATTTGCCATTTTGGGCGATGGCGGCATCAACGCCAAAGTGGCGGCTGATTTCTGGGATCAGATAAAAGCGGAGATGCTTTCTCGATTCAAAGAAGAAAAGTTTGCAGAAGGTTTGCAGAAGGGGATTTCGATGGCTGGCGAAGCGCTTTCCACACATTTCCCTTATCAGAAAGGTGATGTGAACGAACTCTCAGACGAAATCATCATCAAATGAGAAACTTGCTTTTCATCTTTCTACTTGCAATTCCGTTTTCGGTTTTTTCTCAGAATTTTCCTGCCAGATCCAATCGCTTAGTAAACGATTTTACAGGCACGCTTTCTGGTGCAGAAATCAGTCAGCTAGAACAAAAGCTGGTTGCCTACGATCGCGAAAGCTCCGTACAAATTGCCATCGTCATTATCAAGTCGCTGGATGGTTACGAGATCAGCGATTATGCTTTTGAGCTGGGTGAGAAATGGGGTGTGGGAAGAAGCGGAAAAGACAATGGCGCACTCATTCTCGTAAGTATGGCTGACCACAAAATGTGGATTGCCACTGGCTACGGACTGGAAGCAACGTTGACGGATGCGATGTGCAAACGCATCATTGAAAATGAAATGAAACCGCGTTTCCGACAGGATGATTATGCCGGTGGTTTGGCATCAGCCGCAGACGCCATGATTCTTGCTACCCGTGGCGAATACAAAGGCGAAGGTGGAAGTGGCGATGGGGCTGCAGCGCCTATCGGAAGTATTTTATTCATCGTCTTGGTGTTCGGTATTGTTTGGTTGATAAAAGCCAAGCAGGTGCGCGATTATTCGCGTGTCAACAATATGGGCTTCTGGGCAGCTTGGATGCTTTTGAACGCGGCTAGTCGCAATCACCCAGGTTCGTACGGTTCTTTCCGAGGAGGTAGCGGTGGATTTTCTGGTGGTGGCGGAGGCGGCTTCGGTGGCTTTGGAGGAGGAAGTTTTGGTGGTGGTGGTGCTGGCGGAAGTTGGTAATTTGCAGCATGCAACTTTCAGCAGAAAAACAAAAGCAGGCCGATCTCATTTACCTCATTCTTGCGGGAATTTTCATTGCCTCGCTTGTTTCATGTAATCTCATCTTTCAGAAATTCTTCACCTGGAATCCTTTTGGACTCTACACCTTCGAGATTTCAGTTGGTATTCTTCCGTATCCGATCACGTTTTTGGTTACCGATCTTATTTCTGAGATCTATGGAAGACGACATGCAGACCGCGTTGTAATGGCCGGTCTTGTTGCCAGTGTTTTTGTGCTTGGCGTAGTAACGCTGGCAGACATGGTTCCTGCTACCGATTGGTCGCCAGTGCAGAATGAAGAATTCAGTAAGGTGTTTGGACTGACCACTGTTTCGGTTGGTGCTTCAATGGCTGCATACCTAGCAGCCCAATTCATTGATATTCGTCTTTATCATTTTTGGAAACGGATGACCAAAGGCAAGCATCTCTGGATACGGAATAACTTTTCTACCATGACTTCTCAGTTGGTTGATACGGTGCTGGTTGTCGGACTACTTTGCAGCGTTGGCGCCATCGATTGGAGTCGATTCACCGATCTGATCATTGCTGGATGGTTGTTCAAAGTAATTGTGGCTGCGCTCGATACACCCTTCATGTATTTAGGAACGTGGAGAATTCGCAAACAATTAGGTTTAAAAGGTTCAGAGGAGGTTGAATTCTGACCTCAGTCTGAAACAAGACACAACAAACTCGTGATAGAATAGATATTTGTACGAACAATCCAATTTTAAGAACGATAGAAGAAGTGGATAAGATGTTGAGATTTTTCCTTTCGATGCTACTCACAGCATCTGTTTTTTCAAGTGCTTACGCTCAAATATACGACCCTGTAAAGTGGTCTTTTTCTGCTGAGCGGGTTAGCGAAACAGAAGCGAACCTCATCTTTTCTGCTGCGCTCGAAAAAGGTTGGCATCTCTATTCTCAGTTTATCGATGGCGATGGACCAGTACCAACGTCATTCATTTTTCAAGATCTAGGAACTGCTAAACTAAACGGAAAGGTTTCTGAAGGAGAAGGCCACAAAGAAATGGATCCCAATTTTGGGATTGAGTTGAAGTATTTCGAGAATAAGGCTCGATTTGTTCAAAAGGTGAATGTATCGCCAGCAGCCACAACAGTTAAGGGAGAATTGGAATTCATGGTCTGCAACGATGAACGTTGCCTGCCGCCAGATTATCTTCCTTTCGAGTTCAAAATTCCTAAGGCAAAAAGTGTTGATTTTCCTATTGAAAAACCAGCAGATCAAGGGCTGGCCGAACCAGAACAAGCGCCCGAGCCAGAGATATTCGATCCGGTCATATGGACTTTCAGTCATAAAGACCTCGGAAACGGTGAATATGAGTTGAGTTTTTCGGCCACCGTTGATAAAGGTTGGCACGTGTACGCATTGAATGAGAAAGGTCAAGAATCGATGACTGCCACTGTCATCAATTTTCAGCCACTGTCGGGAGCTGAATTGACAGGTGACCCATCGCAGCCGGAGCCAATTTCAGAATATGATAGCATCATTGGAGAACAGTTGAATTACTTCTACGATCAAGCGGTTTTCACTCAGAAAGTAAGATTGCTTTCATCGCCTAGCAGCGTGAAAGGTTCCATTGAATTCTCAGCATGCAACGAGAATGGTTGTCTGCCACCAGAATTAGTCGATTTTGAATTTGAATTGAGTGGGGCAGTGGCCGAAGCCAGTTCGGAAGCAGATGGTGGAATTGACAGATCTTGGATCGGTATTTTCATAGCAGGTTTTCTTGGTGGTTTACTAGCGCTTCTGACTCCTTGCGTTTTTCCGATGATTCCGCTTACCGTTTCATTCTTCACCAAGCAGAGCAAGACGCGCGCAAAGGGAATCACCAATGCGCTTACTTATGGCGCTTTCATTGTCTTCATTTATGTCGTTCTCGGATTTTTGGTCACAGTGACTTTTGGTGCCGATGCCTTGAATGCGCTGAGCACGAATGTTTGGTTCAATCTGTTTTTCTTTGTGCTGCTGGTGGTTTTCGCCATTTCGTTCCTTGGAGCATTCGAGATCACGCTGCCAAGTTCATGGGTCAACAAGGCCGATCAAGCCTCAGACAAAGGCGGAATCATAGGTATCTTCTTCATGGCCTTCACGCTTTCACTTGTATCTTTTTCCTGTACCGGACCAATTATCGGAACGCTGTTGGTTGAGGCTGCAGTTAACGGAGGTGTAATGGGGCCTATCATGGGAATGACAGGTTTTAGCATGGCCTTGGCATTGCCTTTTGGCTTGTTTGCAGCCTTTCCTGGATGGTTGAATTCGATGCCGAAATCGGGCGGATGGCTAAATTCTGTGAAAGTGGTACTTGGTCTCTTGGAATTGGCTTTGGCATTCAAATTTTTGAGCAATGCCGACCTCGTAATGCAGGCTGGTTTATTGCAGCGAGAACTTTTCCTCACCATTTGGATCGCTATTTTCGGAACGCTTGCGCTTTATCTCTTCGGGTTCATCAAGTTTCCACACGATAGTCCGGTGAAGAATCTTTCTATTCCACGATACTTGTTCGGATTGGTGGTTTTGGTTTTCACCATTTACCTCATTCCAGGTCTGTGGGGCGCGCCACTTAAGATCATCAGTGGTTTTCCACCTCCGAACTTCTATAGTGAAAGCCCAAATGGATTTGGCGGTGGTGGAGAAATGTCGGTGGCCGAGAATGCTCTTACAGTCAATGGTGAAATTGTAGGTGAGCCAGAGCATTGTCCGCACGGATTGCCGTGTTTCCACGATTACGAGGAAGGTTTGGCTTACGCGAAGGAATCAGGAAAACCGATCATGCTTGATTTTACTGGCTGGGCTTGCGTCAATTGCCGAAAAATGGAGGAGCAGGTTTGGAGCGACCCGCGCGTTTTAAAACGCTTGCGAGAAGATTACGTGCTCATCTCACTTTACGTTGATGAGAAATTAGATCTTCCGAAAGAAGAGCAGATTGAAGTAGAAATAGGAGGGAAGACCAAAAAGCTACGGACGGTTGGAAACAAATGGAGTTATATGCAAGCCACGCGTTTCGGGACCAATTCTCAGCCTTACTATGTGGTACTTGACCACAATGAAAATCAATTGGGCGGACCTGCAGCTTACGATCCGGACATTGATAAATACATCAAGTGGTTGGATGCTGGCATCGAGTCTTTTGGAGCATCGCAGTGATTATCGTTTGCCACTTGTTTTCTTCGGCCTTAGCCCGTTACTTTGCGCTTGTTTAGAATCTATCTAAATAATGAGCGAGATACGTGTAGGAATAGCTGATGCCCACTTTGTGGTGAGAGAGGGACTGAAGTATGTCTTCTCGCACGATAAGCACATCAAAATTGCTGGAGAATGCTCTGATGGAAAAGACATTCCTAAGCTGCTGAAAGAGAACTTGGATCTACTGGTTTTCGATTATGATCATGCCGATTACATCTCTTTCGAAGATCTTCAAAAGGTATTCCGCGTAGCGCCAGATACCAACGTATTGGTGATTTCGGCCCACACAGACGCAGCTACTGTTAATCGCATTATTCGTCAGCCCGTAAAAGGGTTGCTGTCTAAAGAATGCAGCGAAGCGGAGATATTGGATGCCGTTCGGGCCACAGCCAAAGGAGACAAGTTCTATTGCAATCGCATTCTTGATGTAGTAACGGAATCGAAGAAGGATGGCGCGGGCGAAGATTGTTCTCCGACCGTGTTATCGCAGCGCGAAATAGAAGTGGTGGAATACATCGCGCAAGGCTTGACCGCAGCCGAAGTGGCTGATAAGATGTGCTTGTCTGTGCACACCATCAACACGCATCGCAAGAATATCTTCAAGAAATTAGGCGTTAATTCTACCACAGAATTGGTGCGCTACGCGCTGAAAACAGCGCTGATCTGAGCCTGCTGGCCTTGAGCCGAAACGATTCCTTCATCTTTCTATCCTCAGTAATTTCCTTCGTCTAGAACAACTGGGCGAAAACGGTCGTTGCGTTCTATATTTACCTCATCAACTTAAATTGATATTTATCAAAATGGGCATTGCAAAATTTATAGAGAAGAAGATCATCAAACACCTGCCTTCTGTTGCGCGCGCTGTGCAACGCAGCATGAATGACGACAAGAAGATTGACCTGATAATGAACGAAATGCGGAACGACCCGGAAATGGTGAATTCGCTTTTCCCGTACCGAGATAAATTTCCGGTTAACTCGAAGATGCCCGAAAAATCGATGTCGAAAGAGGAGATTCTAGCGCAGATCAAAGAAATGCATGCTCTTGAAAGCGCGCCTTGGAAGGGCGGCAAGATCAGCGGTTCATTCTATCATGGCGATCAAGACCATTACGATTTCCTGAATGAGGCTTTTGGATATTACTCACAAGTGAATTCCATTCAGCGCGATGTGTGTCCTTCGCTTACCAAGTATGAGGGCGAGATCATTGCCATGACACTGGATATTTTCAATGGCGATGCGGTGAACAAGCGCAATCCTGAGGAAAAGGCCTGCGGGTCGCTGACAACAGGCGGCACCGACAGTATCTTTCAATCGGTATATGCTCACAGAGAATGGGGTGTGGATCAGAAGAATATCACGCAACCAGAGATCGTGCTTCCTGTTTCGGCACATCCTGCCTTCTTCAAAGCCGCGCATTACTTGAACATGAAAGCGGTGCCAGTCAAATTGGATGAGAATTTCCAAGCAGATGTGGCCGATATGGAAAGTAAGATCACGTCCAATACAGTAATGGTAATTGGTTCGGCAGGGAACTACGGCCACGGTATCATCGACCCATTGGAGAAGATCTCAGCTCTTGCGCTTAAACACGGAATCGGAATGCACGTGGATGGCTGCCTTGGTGGATTCATCCTTGCTTGGGCAGAGCCGCTGGGCATTGAGTGTCCGGTGTTCGATTTCCGTCTGCCTGGGGTTACGGCCATTTCTGCCGATACGCACAAGTACGGTTATGCGCTCAAGGGAACATCAACCGTGCTGTTCAGCAACGAGAAGCTAAGACGCTATCAATACTCAGGTGAAGTAGATTGGCCGGGTGGCGTTTACATCTCAACCGGTTTTAACGGTAGTAAGTCGGGTGGATTGTTTGCGGCTACCTGGGCTGCCATGATGCACTACGGGAAAGAAGGCTATCTGAATCGCGCCAAGAAGATCTTTGATGTGAATCTGCGCCTGAAGAATGTGGTGCGTTCAATCCCTGAATTGAAATTGTTCGGTGATTCGCTTTTCATCACGGCAGTTGGTTCCGATCAGTTCAACATCTACCATGTGAACGACCACCTGAAAACCAAAGGCTGGCGAATGAACGGCCAGCAGCATCCGAACGGATTTCACTTTTGCATTACGGGTCCGCAGATCACCAATCCGACCATTGTGGAGGAGTTTGAAAAGGATCTGAAAGCGGCAGTTGAATACGCCAAAGCACAGAAAGGCGACCCGAAATCGGCAGCGATGTACGGTGGAGCAGGGAAGGAGATCGACCCATCCATGTACATGCCCATGCTAACTGCTTACACCGATGTGACCCAAAGCACGTATCCGTTCTAAAATGGACGAATAACGATTAACGAACTGCGATGAACGAATGATGCTGATGGTAAATTTCAGAATGTCTATGGTCTGTGCGGATCTCTTAACTCGTAGAACCGCAGGCATAGTGCCCGTTGTGCGGGGCAATCGCAGTTCGTTAATCGATAATCGATATTCGCAAATAGTTGAGTTGCGAATTCATTATTGTTCTGAACGATTGCTCACCTGCTAAATCCTAGTACCTCTCATGACCAACCTCATCTCAAAATGCGTGCTGTCCATCGACCTTGGTTCTAGCGGACCAAAGATCTCTGTTGTAGACGAGAGTGGTAAAATTCTGGCCACGCGATCGGGTAATTGCGAGAGCACCTATGTGCAAGATGGCAAAGGAGTGGAGCAGGATGCCAACGAATGGTGGTCACAGATCATGCTGCTATCCAAAGAGGTGATTGAAGAGTCTGGCACGGCCAACCGTATTGTTGCCATCGGTAATTGTGCCCAATATTTCAGTTCTGTGCCTGTTGATAAAGACGGGAATCCGACCCACAACGTCATTATGTGGGAAGACCTTCGGGCCGAAAAGTACGTTAGGGAAAAGCTTGGGAGCTTTCCCGCCATAGAAGGTTATAATGTTTTCAAGTTGCTGCGATGGCTCTCTTCTGTGGGCATACCGCCTGTTATTTGGGGCGTTGGCGCATCGTGCCACATGCTGCTGCTCAAAAACGAGAAGCCCGATGTGTGGAAAAAGACTTACAAGGTGATGGAGCCTTCCGATTTCATCAGCATGAAGCTGACGGGCAAGTTCCAAACAAACGAGAACACGGGTTTTACCTATGCCATGATCAAAAAAGCGGCATGGAGCAAAGGAACCTACAACAAGAATCTGATAGATGCATTGGGGCTCGATAGTGATCGTTTCCCAGACATTCTGCCTGTGGGTGCCGACCTCGGAGCCCCCACCAAGGAGGTGATAGAAAAGCTCGGTATCTCTGAAAATGTACGGGTGTTTTCGGGCATGCAGGATACCACCGCGTGTATGCTCGGAGGTGGCGGTTTTGACGACCTTGATATGGTGATTGAGATCGGCACCACTTTGAACACCGGTGTGGTAATAGAGAACAGAACCTTCGATATTCTGAACGCCATTTATTCGGTCAGCAGTCCGGTGCCCAACAAATTCATCATGGTGGGCGAGGCAGGCGCTGGCGCCAAAGCACTGAACTATCTGCTGGAAGGGTTCTTCCGCGTGGCCGATTCGCTTACACACATCAATGCCGAAACGGATGAACATTACGCGAAGATCGCAGACGTCATGGCGGCCCAATCGCCCATCGGGTGCAACGGTGTCATTTTTCTCCCGTGGATATTCGGTGCCACTTTCCCTGAGCCGGATGGCAATATGCGTGGCGGCTTCATCAATCTAAGTCCCGACAACTCGAGGAACGATATGATACGCGCAGTATTCGAATCGTATGCCATGAACTTTAAGTGGATGCTCGAACTCAAGGAAAAGAACCTCAAGGGCAAGATCAAGAAGGTGAACTTTACGGGAGGAGGCGCCATGTGGGAAACATCTGCTCAGATCTGTGCCGATGCCCTGAAGATCCCGGTGCACGTTATGGACGAACCTCGGCAGGCAAATACCAAGGGCATTGCAGCTGTTTGTTTTAATAACCTTGGTCTGGTCACCTACGAGGAGATGAAAACCAAGCTCAAGGTGAAGAAGGTATTCGAACCGCAACCAGAAAACTTTGCCTACTACGATAAGCAGTTGAAGACCTTCAAAAAGCTCTTTAAGAAGATGCGGCCTATTTATGCTGAGTTAAATAAGTAGAAGGTCCTTGTTATGTATTGCTTGCGGAGAGCCTGCCCTGAGCGAAGTCGAATGGAAGCATCTCTTTTCTGTTATCCTTCGATACAGAGATTCCTTCTTCCTCGGAATTACAAAAACCTCTGACATAGAACCGCATATTCAGGTAATTTTTTGACTGGAATAATAAGCGCCTTTTCCAAACCCACTTGGCGTTGGCAGCTCTTAGTCAAACACCACTTCCATTTCTACCCTACGGTTCTTGGCACGTCCTTCTGGCGTATCGTTCGGATAGGCAGGTTTGCTTTCGCCAAACCATTCTACCACAAATTTGCTGCTTGCAACACCTTTGTTGGTCAAATAAGCGCTTACCGATTTAGAACGTTTTTCAGAAAGTTTCATGTTTGCATCATCGCTTCCCACGTTATCTGTGTGGCCAGCGATCTTCAGTTTATAGTTCTCTTTTTTCTTAAGCACTTCTGCCAATTGGTCTAGCGAAGGGTAGGATGATGCTTTGATCACATCGCTTCCTGTTTCAAACTCAAGGTCATCAAAGGCGGTGTTCAATACTTCCTGCTCTTCTTTTTCAATTACAGGACAGCCTTTGTTTTCAACCGGGCCTGGCGTTCGCGGACACTCGTCTTCAAGGTCGATAACGCCATCTCCATCAGAATCTTGATACGGGCAGCCCTCATTGTCTGCCGGCCCAGGCACATCAGGGCAACGGTCCACGTTATCTAGCACGCCATCTCCATCTCTATCTCCCCACGGGCAACCCTTGTTTTCGGCAGGACCGGCCTCGTTCGGGCACTGATCATCATTATCCAAAATGCCATCACTGTCTCTATCTCCCCACGGGCAGCCATTATTATCTACCGGCCCGGCCACATCAGGGCAAGCATCTATGTTGTCGGTCACGGTATCCCCATCTCTATCTCCCCACGGACAACCTTTGTTCTCTTCAGGGCCAGCAACATCTGGACACTCGTCTACATTATCTGTAATGCCATCTGCATCAATATCGCCCCAAGGACAACCACCGTTCATGCGAGGTCCGAATTCCGTTGGGCAGTTGTCAACCTGATCAGGAATGCTGTCGAAATCCGTATCTGGGCATCCTAAATAGGCTTCTAACCCAAATTGATCTGGGCAGTTATCCACTTTGTCCAGAATTCCGTCTCCATCACGGTCGCTTTTCTTGCCCTCCTTATAGTTTACAACGAAGTTCAACCCGCTGTGGAAGTGTGCATTCTGCGTATGCTGCGGCATCATTGGCGCCAAGATGTTGTCCATGGCCAAGTACCATTGTACTGGTCCGAGCGTGAGGGCAAATCCTAGACCGAGGTTGGCAAAGTTGCGGTTGTTGTACATGTAACTTCCGCTCAGGTGGAAGATGGTTCCGAACTTATGCGTGTAGTTCAAGGCCACTGCAGGTTCAAAGTGCGTTTTGAATATCTCACCATAGAAATCAAGTCCCAAGCGGTCTTTTTCGGTGAATTTGTAAGCGCCACTTACATAGATCTGCGAGCTGAGTGTAGTGCTATATGTATTGGTCTTTTCCTGAATGTTGAACACGGATTTCAAGGTGTCGACAAACTCATTGAAGACATCTGCACTATCTGGCTGCGTGAGATACTGCGCCAGATCCAATCCTTGATAGGTGAATTGCGCATCGTTCAACTCGTAGCTCTTCACGTTGTCTTTCCAGAAGATCATTCCCAGATCATTGGCACTTGCAGCCACTTCCCACTTGTCATCGATCATATAATGTGCACCCAGATTGAATGCAAAACCGTGGTTTCCGCTGAAGGCGATCTTTGCCGCATTTACGTTATCAATGTCGTTGAAGAAACCTGAGGTTCGAGCTGTGAAATTGGCTTTTGCGGTGATGTTGTAATTGTTCGGGTCTGTGTAAATAGATGTTCCTCTATTGTCGGTAGAAACATTCACCGTTCCGTTCAAATATTTCACGGTAATACCTACACGGAGCTTCTTATCAAGCAGCTTCCGTGCATAACTGATTCCGTATTCGGTATACACAGATGCGTCTGCATTGAGTTTAGATAGGTCGATTTCCTCACCCAAAAAAGCCCCGTTTCCTTTCCAAAGGAATTCCAATCCTTTTTTCGGAAGCGTGAAGCGCGAAGCAACTCTTAGCGAGCTGTTTACATAGATGAAGTTGTTGGCATCGGGCCCAAAGGTGAAACTGAATGAGAGCAGATCGATCTTCGCATTCATCGTCAGGTAGTTGTTCTTACCCATCTTATCCAACGCGCCTTGCAGATCAACATAAAGCGAATCGTTCGCATCTTTCTTAATAAGCTGAGAATAAGCATGACCATTGTATCCAAGGGTGATGTGATTGCTGCTAAGCGCAGGAATGCCGATGTGCCATTTACTATCTGGGACAAACGCAGGGTTGATATACATACGCTGCGGAACGAGTGTCATTCCCTGCATGGTAAAATCGTACTGCGCCTTGGCCTGATAGGAGCCGAGCATCAACATGATGATTGCGAGAAATGAAAGGCTTTTCTTGAATAGTGGGTACGCCATGATTGGTTGGTCTGGTCGTTGTATTAAAATTCATCAATTACCGAAGGGCTCGCCTTCAGTTTAACCCGAAGTCCGATGTGCACTTCAATGTTGTCTTCAGTGTAAAGCTTGACGTTTCTTCCAGCATCATCTGTAGAGGTGATGTCGGCCGAAATCAACAGATACCTTGACTCAAATAAATGATCAATCCGAGCTCTGTCAAGTTCAATGTCGTTGTTTGTTTGTGTTGATGTAATGGTTTTTCCATCTGCATTCACCGTTCCTGAACGGATGATATACGAACCGTCCGTAAGAACAGAGTCGGTAAGTGCATAGGTCGAATCTGCGAAATACAATTTCAGCAATCCATCAACAGGGAAATGGCTTACTGTATTGATCCGCAACATGCCTTTTTCAATATTGTCTGCAAGCGTAGAAACGTCATCAAATGGCACTTCTACTGTATCGATGATGGTGAAATGGTTAGAATATCCCCAAAATGGAAGTTCAACATCTGCCACAACCTCAACCGAACTGTTCAATGTGGCAAAGTTGTATGCCGTTCCGTTGGGATTTACGGATGCTCCCACAGCATAATAGATCTTATCGTATTGATTGTTTATGACAGGTTTGATGTTGCTATTGTTTTGAGTGAAATAGTACTCGAGCTTGGTTGAGTCTCCAATCGAAGGCGCTGGAGGAATGATGAATTGACCACTTGGTATAAGGCTTGAAATGTCCAGATTCAATTGACCTGGATTGCCTGTTGCATAAAGCTCGTTGATGCTCACATTCATTTCAGCACCGATCGTGTTCTTCACTTTCAATTTAAACTTCGGATCCTCGAAATAGATTGTTCCTGTGTGATTTCCTTCCACAATATCCAAATGCACTTCTCCTGGATCTATGGCAAGGCTGAAGTTTCCGAAATAGCCATCTGCAAATGCCATTCTCAAACTCTCAAATGAATGATTGATCTGAACTTGGTTTGCAGATGTTGGTGTTGCTCCGCCACCTTGGTTCAGCGTAAGCAGATAATTGATTGGAAAGGTGTTCGGGCCGCTGCCGCTGTTAACGTCCATTTCGTAGCCCGCAAGTGGAATATTCATATCCACATTTACAGCACCGCCTTGGTAAACAATTGGGTATGATTGCGAAAATGGCACTCCATTCAAGCGTAATTCTGGCAACGTGACGAGCAAATTACCGCTGTGTTCAAAATTGCTGGTAAAGGCGATATTCATATTTCCGCTTTGGAAAACGATCTTATCCAATTGCGAACCTCCTGGGCCTGTTAGACCCAAGGTCATGCCCGTGTTCAGCGCAGTTTGCACCGTTTGAGTAGAATTGAAGGTGTTGATTTCGGCAGCATCAAGGTTCATGGTGCTGTTCATCGTCTGAAATTGTGGCAACTGAAAAAAGTCGTTCAGCGTTTGGGAGAAAACACGTCTGCGATAGATCAACGTGATGAAATTGTCTGGGTCATATTCATAGACGTTCGTTGAATCAGACATGCTGATGATCTCCTCAGCATCCAGAACGGAATAGACAATAGGAAATGCAATGTCCGGCTCCCATGTTACCATGTCTTCTTTCATTCTGTCAAAATCGAAGTTGTCTTTGTAGCAACCCGATAGGCTGATCAGCATTCCGGAAAAAATAAAAAGGGCGGCAATACTGCCTGAACGGTAATTTCTCATGACGATAGAATTGTGTCGCTTAGATTGCGAAAATAGGAACTTAAAACCTAGCGAAGCGTTTGGATGGACAGAGCATTGTCATTGCCAGCACTGATCACCATCATTCCCGACTCAGCATTGCTTACCGCGAATTTCGAATTACCGCTCAATGGAAATCCTTCCACCATTTGGCCTTTTGGGTTGAAAAGCACAAGCTGCTGCGGGTCTTTGTAGCAATAACCGATTCCAGCGCCTTGGTCGCCTAGGTCGATGATGAACGGAGCTGTAGCAGTTGGGTCTATGCGCTGCTCAAATACTTTTTGCTTCTTGTAGTTGAATACGTGAAGCACATTCAAATCGGAGAAAACGAATTCAGGTCCGCCATCTTTGTCTAGGTCGCAAACGAAAAAATAATGCTCAGGACTGTATTTGCCCAGATCCATTGGCTGCACATCTCCATCTAATGCAATGCGGTATATTTTCCCCTGCACATCTGTGATGTAAGCTCCCGTAAAGGCCACTTCGGATGACTTGAACACCTGAAGATGATTGTGCACCGATGGTTCAACTCGCTTCTCAACCTTCACTCGGTTTTTTCCTCCACGGTCCAGCAGGTGTATTTTCCCACTCGTTTCTCCAGTGATCAGGTAATCCTTGCCAGATACTAAGAGATGCTTGAATGGTTGTACGGTCGGGTCAGTGGAACGGGTATGTTTCCAGCCACTCACAGGCTTGCCCTTGATATCGAAGTTGTAAATGTGCTTGTTCTTGCAAGCAATCAGCAAGCGGTAATCGTTGTTTTTATCGTAGTCAAAAACGGCTAGTTCGGTTTCAGCAGGAGAATCCAATTCCAAGGGAAAACCATCTACCGAATTTCCATCTCGGTCTATCAGATGGATGAAATTCTTGGTGTTAAAGATGTACTGAAGCTTTCCGTTCTTTAAAGCATCAACTTGAACAGGTCGACTTTCGATGGGTTCAGAAATCTCAACTTTGAAAAGTTGCTGTCCCATCATATTGAAGAGATAAAGTGCATTGGTCTCGTCCTGCACAAGAATTTCCTGTTCGCCACTTACATGGTTGGTTACAAACACAGGCGGAATCTGTGCCTTACCACTCATTTCGGCTTCCCAAACCGATTCTTTGGTGTTCTTCCAATCTGGATTGTATTTCAGGAAAACATTGGAGTAGAACGATTTTCCAGTGGTAGATAATTGTGTTCCAACGGCTTCAAAACTGGTCGAAAGCGCTGAATTCTTATCCATGATGCTGTTAGCTTCTTTACTCAAATAGGAGTGAAGCATGCTCTTTGATCTGGAAAGTTGATGATAAGAGAATACGTTGAAGCTTGACCCTAGATTTTCAGAAAATCGTGAAAACGAAAGTTCTTTTGCCAGCGTCCTATCGGCCTGTATGTAAGTGAGGTATTGGGTCAGCGATTCTGGAGTTGAGCCGAAGACCACATGCTTATCCAAAACCATGTAAAACGGATTTTCATAACCGTCAAAAACATCACCGAACATATCTTTCAGAATTCCATTCAGCGCAAGTTGGCGTATGTCAACTCCGTTCTGATCAACGGTAACGGCTTCAATTCCATTCTTGGAACTGAGCGCTTCACCAAGGTCGCTCAGCAGTTTCGAGGCAAGGTCGGCAGATCGAGAATCGAACACCAAGAACCGATTGGAACCAGCGACCATTGCTTGCGGCTCTAAAGCACAAAACCCGAACGAATGACCGATCCATGCAAGCAGGTTCTGTTCAATATCTACTCCATAAAGGGTGTTTAGGCTGTCCAGTTTGCCGTCAATCGCTTTCAGTTTGCCGAAGCGGTTCAACAGCTCGCGGTAATCGCTCGAGAATGAAATCGCATCCTCAATGCCGAAGAATAGGAATGTTGCCGTATTCGATGGCAGAATTTCGGGAAACGAAATCGTCTGTGGTTGCTGATTCAAGAAAAGACTCAGAAACTGTGGTAGAGAATCGCTCACATACGAAAAGCCGTTGAACGTAAGACCTTCAGATTTCACGTTTGCATCCAGCACGGTCCACGATGCAAAGTCAGCAATCATCGATCGATCGCTCACTAGATCAGGTTTGAGGATTCTAGAAAGATATTCTGGAAGTTTCGCGTAGTTGATGAAAACGTTGGCCTCCACATTCTTTCCAGTGGCCTCCAGCGCGTTCGAAAATCCCAGATCCTCACGCAAGGAACGCCCATTTTCTAACTGACTGAAGGATTCTTGCAACAACTGCAGGTCAGAACTTGCAAGCACCAATCCATTCGAATTTGAACAGAAAAGCACGTCATACGGGTCTGTGAAAACGATCTTAAAAACGGACCGTTCTCCCAATTGCTGTTCTGTGATGGTGCTTGTTGATGAGAAGGCGTTTTTGAGAAGTTCCAACGCGTTTTTCGAATTCCCGTCTTTGGATTGCAAAGCGTAGAAAACCAGCAACGAATCGTTCTTAGAATGATAAGACGACCAAAGTGTGCCGCCAGCTAAAAGTGCATGAACCTCTGGATCCAGACGCAGAACCGAATCCAATCGGGAATTACGTGTGAAAAAACCTTCAAATTGCTCGACAGAACCAAGCACCTTGGCGTAATCCTGAGATTGAAATTTCTCCCATGCAGCAGCAAGATCTGGATAACTGATCACCACCGCAGCCGAAAGCGGAATGGCATCCACAGGGTCGGAAGATGTTTCAGCCTTTTGAAGCGAATTCCAGTACAGCCATCCACCGACACCTGCAGTGCCCAGAATGATGAGTACGATGAAAAGCTTTTTCACGGAATGGGGTTGTATGCAAAAAGGTACGCGATAAAGGCAAAGTTAGTATTTGGACCGAAGGGACTAAATGATCTGTCCATCCTTCATTTCCAATTTACGGTCGGCCATATTGGCCAATTCTTCATTATGTGTTACAATCACGAAGGTCTGATTGAACTTATCACGCAGGTCAAAGAACATCTGATGCAGTTCCTTTGCTGATTGACTGTCGAGGTTTCCGGATGGCTCATCTGCCAGAACAACCGCTGGTTGGTTGACCAATGCGCGCGCCACAGCAACCCGTTGTTGTTCTCCACCAGAAAGCTCAGAAGGCTTGTGGTGTATACGCTCCGCCAAACCCAGAAAACCAAGAAGTTCGGTGGCTTTCATTTCAGCCTCTGCTTGGCTTTTGCCAGCAATGAAGGCTGGAATACAAACGTTTTCCAACGCAGTGAACTCTGGCAACAGATGATGGAACTGAAAGACAAAACCGATGGCGCGATTTCGGAAATCTGACAACTTCTTATCCTTCAGTTTTCCAGCCTCAATTCCTTTTATCGAAAGGGTTCCAGAATCAGGTTTGTCTAACGTGCCGATTATATGAAGTAGCGTTGATTTTCCCGCGCCTGAAGCTCCTACAATGCTTACGATCTCACCTTCGTTTATCTGAAGACTTACGCCTTTCAGAACTTCCAGTTCGCCATATTTTTTTCGGATGTTTTCCGCGATGATCATCACTGCGAAGATATGCGAGATTCTTCCACGTCCTGAATCAACTTTAGTTGGACAAGCTTTCGTAGAACGAGACCATTTTCGATACGATCGTATCCGAGTAAACTTCGGGAATCATATGTCCCAATCCATCAACCCAAAGGGTTTCTGCATTCGGAATCAGTTCGGCTGTTTTCACCCCGTGTTCAAATGGAATGAGAGGATCTGATTTTCCGTGGATAACCAATGTTGGGGTAGAAAGACTTTTCAGTGCGTTGATGCGCGAACCGGAGCGTTCGATGGCTGCCGATTGTTGTCTGCTCGATGATCGGTTGTAACCTTTCCGACTGCGCAGATTGTACAGCGTGGCTTGAGCGATTCGTTCAATATCAAGGTCATATTGCTCGGATGCCGCCAAAATAGTGAGGGTTGCACAACTCATCTTCAAGGCGTCAAGCTCATTATCGCTCAAACCGTAAACCATCATGTTAATGCCTATCTCCTTGAAACAATCCGTTTTCAGCTCTGGAAGTTCAGGATCCATGATCCACGGAGTGGACATCATTGAGGTTAGACTGATTGCTCTTTCGGGATGCTCGATGCAAAGCGTTTGCCCGATCATTCCACCCAGCGAAACGCCACAGATGTGCGCCTTTTCAATTTCAAGCGCGTCCATCACCGCCAGCACATCATCCGACATATCGGAAAGTGAATACGGATGTTCTGGATCGAAATCATCCCAAGCCGACATGCCAACGCCTCGGTTATCCAAGCGGATTACTTGGTAGCCCTTGGCAAGAAGTCCATGGTTGAAAAACGTTGGCCAAGCCAACGCATCAGCCGCAAGTCCCATGATAAGAACAACGGTTCCTCGGATGGAATCTGAAGGCGTTTGAACATCATACCAGATTTTGGTGTCACCGTTGTGAGCGTATCCTTCAATTCCAGTATGCGGTTGAATCGGCAATTTGATCGCAGCTTCCAATCGCTGCTCTTGCTCAGGCGTGAACTTAACGGCCGAAGCGTGAACGTAAATAACCAATGCTGCAATAGCCGTGACTACAAACAGACCGAAAATGAGAATGATTTTCTTAAACATTTAAATCTCTTTGAAGGGTAATTCGGGCTGAAGTAACTGAAAACTCATGCGGTGCCATTCAGTTGGGCCGTGCTTTCGAATGCCTAAACGATGCTCTTTGGTCGGATAGCCTTTGTTCCGATCCCAACCAAAATGAGGATATTGAAGATGCAGTTGGCGCATGATCTCATCCCGATGCGTTTTTGCCAAGATGGAGGCAGCCGCGATGTTCTGGTATTTGCCATCGCCTTTCACAATCGTTTCGTGCGGTATCTTTTTATATGGGATGAATCGGTTCCCGTCCACAATAATGAGTTGAGGTTTGGTTTTCAATTGATCCAATGCGCGATGCATGGCCACAAAACTCCCTTTTAGAATGTTGATCTCATCAATCTCTACGTTGGTCACAATTCCAACCGCCCAGGCCAAGGCCTTTGCTTCAATTTCTGACCGAAGTAATTCCCTCGTTTTTTCGTTGATCTTCTTGCTGTCGTCCAATCCTTCAATCGGATTGTTTGGATCTAGAATGACGGCAGCGGCAACCACTGGTCCGGCCAAGCAACCACGTCCTGCTTCATCGCAGCCAGCTTCTAAAAGTTCAGTTTGAAATGTGTGAATGAGCATTGTTTGACCGCTAAGACGCAAAGGTTGCGCAAAGGACACAAAGAAATCAAAGAAAACTTCGCGCTCTTTGCGAAGTCTCAGCGCCTTTGCGGTTAACCCAAATGTTGCCTTAGAATATCAACAAACGTCCAAACATCTTCAAACGAATTGTAGAGTGGGACAGGAGCCAAGCGAATCACATTCGGTTCGCGGTAATCGGTAATTACGTTTTCATCAAGCAATGCTTGGTGCAGTTTCTTCGCTTCGTTGTCTACAAAAATCGAAATTTGGCAACCGCGCTTTTCGGGGTCTCGTGGCGTGATGATGCGAACATCTTTCGAGTTCAGATCATCCAACAGGAACTCCAAATATCCTGTCAGTTTCAGGCTTTTTTCGCGAAGCTTATCCATGCCAACTTCTGCGTGAATATCCAAAGCCGATTTATGTACCGCCATTCCAAAAACTGGAACGTTGCTCAATTGCCATCCACGCGCGCCTTCAGCAGGAACAAATCCGGGTTGCATTTTGAATCGTGAATCAGGATCGTTGCCCCACCAACCCGCAAAACGATTGAGTTCTGGGTTGTTGCAATGACGCTCGTGCACAAACATTCCCGAAACATTCCCAGGACCGGAATTCAAGTATTTGTAGCTGCACCAACAGGCGAAATCAACATTCCAATCGTGCAGTTGAAGTAGAATATTTCCCGCTCCATGGGCAAGATCAAAACCAACCTGAGCGCCTACTTTATGTCCTGCTTCAGTTATTGTTTTCATATCGAAAACCTGACCAGTATAGTAATTCACACCACCGAACATCACCAAGGCAATTTCATCTCCATTTTCCGAAATCGCGTTCAGAATATCTTCTTCCCGAATCAGGTCTTCGCCTTTTCGTGGGGCAATTTCAATGATGGCATCCTCAGGCTCGTAGCCGTGATGTTTCACCTGACTTTCCAACGCGTATTGATCGCTTGGAAAAGCCTTTGCTTCGCAGATGATCTTGTAGCGTTTCCCTCTCGGGTTGTAGAACGAAACCATCAACAAATGAAGGTTTACCGTCAAGCCGTTCATCACTGTCACTTCTTTCGGAAGTGCTCCAACCAACTTGCTCAATTGCTCTGGGAAAATATCCTGATAACTGAACCAAGGCGTTTTGGCGTGAAAGTGTCCTTCCACCGCAAATTCTGCCCAATCATCCAATTCCTGATTGACGAACTCCTTGGCGGTTTTTGGCTCCAAACCCAAGGAGTTTCCACAGAAATAGGTGGCGGGTTTTCCATTCAATTTTGGATGATGGAAACGATTGCGGTAATCCTTTAACGAATCACTCTCATCCAGTTTTTGCGCAAATGCTTTTGTGTTCTCGAACTGCATACGGCAAATGTCGGTAATTCAATGAATGAACCGAATATGACCCGATAGGGCTATTTGTTCAAATTATCAGCAAACATATTTTTGGAGTATGGATAATAGGAATGTTTTAACCTTAGCGGCAGCCTGCATGGTCGTTGCCTTGATGTTGTCTGGCTGTTTCAAAGACAAGAATGCCACGGAAGAAGTTTGCGATAACACTTGCCAGTACGCTTACGATGGTCAATGCGATGATGGCGGACCGAATTCTCTTTACAGCCTTTGCGATTGCGGTACAGATTGCGCTGACTGCGGCACAAGAGAAGTTTCCGATAATGATTGTTTGGACGGAAGCTCATCCAGCAGTTCTTCCTCAAGTTCAGGTGGTGGTTTTCAAAACATCGATGGGTATTGGGGAGACCCGACAAATGGAGTTACCTTGAAACTCTGTGGCAATAACCTCTACCGACTGACCATTGTGGAGCAGGCTGGGGGGGCAATTATTTCGGATGATCAAGGAACATGGTCTGTTTCGGGTTCGGTATTGACCTTGGTCGATGGTGCAGGAAATGGTAATTGGCTGTTTACGGTTCAGCAGCTCGACCTTGTAAACGGAATGCTCATTCTGAAAGACGGAACAACCACGTGGAATTGCATGCTTTTTAGCGATGACCCTTGCTTGGGCCTCGGAAGTTCGAGTGGCGGTTCAAGTTCGGGCGGAAGTTCAAGCTCAGGTGGCTCTTCCAGCTCTAGTTCTTCTGGCGGCCCGGTCTTTGGAACTGTAACAGATGATGATGGAAACACTTATCAAACAGTTGTTATTGGCAGTCAAACTTGGATGGCAGAAAACATGAAGACTACTAGAACGCGAAATGGACAGCCAATTCCATCTGGTTTCGGTCATTACACGGCTCCAATGTACCCAAGTGAAAATGATGTGCTTGCTATGACGTGGAAAGATAATAATCCCGCGCTTAAAGACGTTTGGGGTGGGCTCTACAATTTTTACACTGCCAACCTGATCTGTCCTAACGGCTGGCACCTACCAACCGCACAAGATTGGGAGACGTTAGTATCATACTTAGGTTCGGGAGATGCTACACAGCTTGAAAAAGTAGGCGCTTGGCCAATCAGTACCACAAATCAAACAGGATTCTCAGCAGTCCCTAATGGTTACGCTTATAATGATAATGGTTCGTTACACATATATGCGCCTCAGAATTATGCTTCCTGGTGGAGTAGCTATGTCGACCCGTCCTCTGATGCCAATGGATTTTCAGGTTACAATGGCCAGGGTCAGACAACATACAATACTCCAGTTTACTATGCTACATATTTTCGCCTCAATGGAGTTCAAACCGTGTTGGGAAGTCAGGATCCCAAAGGAAGTGGGCATCCTTGCCGTTGTGTAAAAGATTGATTGGGTGAGTAGGATTTTCGTTAGGCTTCTTGCCAACGCCATTCTGATCTGGAGCTTCTCGTGCTTCTATTTTTTCAACCCCTATTACAGTAGTTTGCTGAATGCCGATACCAAGAACACCATCTTGGTATTGGCCATTCTGCTTTCGGTCATCAGTTTGGTGGAAGCGCTGTTTCTAGCGAAGCAGAAAAGGTTGAATTACGGTCTGAAACTATGGCTTTCGCTCAAACAGCTTTGGAAGTCGAGTAGAGCAGCTATTCGAAATCCGAAGGATGGATTTAAAATCAGTGCATCAGCTAAACGAAACCTGCTCTTCGCATTGGTAAAATTCTTCTTCACACCTATCATGATCAAGTTTGCGGTGGGCAATTTCAACGCCATCAAATTCAAGTTGAATTTCTTCGCTTCGCATGAAATGGATTGGTTTTCCATGTCGTTTTTCAACGACCATTTTTACGGGCTCATGCTTGCGCTGCTGTTCTTCATAGATACTGCGTTCTTTGCCTTCGGATATTTGTTTGAAGCGAGTTGGTTGAAGAACAAAATACGTTCTGTTGATACGTCCTTTTTCGGTTGGTTTGTCGCCTTGGCTTGTTATCCGCCATTTACCGATTCATTTGCCAAATGGGCTCCATGGCATACGAACGATCATGCTTGGTTTGGTTCTGCTGAGGTCACTTTTGGAGCAAGAATTCTACTGTTGTTTCTCTTGATAGGTTATGTGGCGGCCACCGTGTCATTGGGCACCAAATGCTCCAATCTTACCAATCGGGGAATTGTGACCAAAGGAGCGTACGCCATTGTTCGGCATCCTGCCTACATCTGCAAAAACCTATTCTGGTGGATCGTACTCATTCCAGCCATTCCGCACACGCCACTAGCCATTTTTGGCATGGCCTTTTGGACAATGCTTTACTTTTTCAGAGCAATTACCGAAGAACGACATCTGATAAAAGATCCGGATTATCAAGCGTATTGCGCTAAAGTAAAGTGGCGTTTTGTGCCAGGGGTGATATGAAAAAAGCCACCCGAAGGTGGCTTTCAATTAGCAATCTGACAGTTCCAGTTTCCGTTAGCCGATTTAGTCTTTTTCCCAAGTTTGTCCCCAAAGGATAATCTCTTCAGTGTCTGAATTAAAAGTGAAGGATTCTGGTGCTCGTTGAAATAATGCATCCTGAAGTTCGCTACAAATCAGAACGGAGTTTTCGTTGCGCCATGTGATATTCACTCGTTCGTTTTCTTCGTCAATTTCCCAAAAAAAGCGCATTGAATTTGTACAGGGTGTTCCGCCCATCTCGCAATCGCGGTAGATTATGATTAGTCCAGTTCCACCGTTGCTGAAAGTTAAGCTTGATCGCTGCCCTACTGGTTCAAAAGCGGAGCAATGATTTACGATTTCCCAATCGCCTCCACTATCCATAAAAAGTTCTTCAAGGTCAACTTGGTTTTTCAAGCAGCTGCTTAGCGAACTGATTACTGCAAGTAGCGCAACTGTATAGAAGGTTGATTTAAGTTTCTTCATGATCATTGGTTAAAAGTTATAGCTAAACGTTAATCCATAACCAGCTTGACTGTTTACGGCAGCACCGCTGTAGCTATGAATGTTCATAATTGATGGAGATAGAGACGCATTTCCATTTGCCAACTGGTTCGCACGTTTCTTGTATTTGGCAGAGCTGCCCATAATGGCCGAGCCTGCAACCAACATGGCCAGACCGCCAACACTAAGAAGTGCCCCTCCGATTCGTAAAGGGTCTCCATCAAGTCCTGCATTCTCAAATTGATTTGCACGCGCAAACAGAATTATGCCTGGAATAATCATGACTCCTCCCACACCCAACAGAACCCCACCTTTTACCAGTTTTTTCTTGTAAAGGCGCATGTTATCTTCTTGAGTACGCCCCCATTTATCTACGTTTGATAGAGATGCTGAACTAGGTTGGTCCGTTACAACTACAGCACTACTTAAACCGCTTTCCGAATTTGAGTTGGGAGATGTCTGTTCAGCATTGTTGGTTGTGTAATCTTCTTGCTCCGTGGGAACTGGTTCAGCGGTTTGAGCCGTTATCATCTCTTTATCGCCATTGGCGTATTTGATCATAAAGAGTTCGGTTTTGAGCGTAGAGAAAGATGGTCCTTCGAGATTGTCTAGACGCTTGTATTTTACTTCGGATGATGAGATTTCGGTGATCTTCACATCCGTCTCATCTCCATTTAGGAAGAACAGACGGTCTTGTGCCAGGCTTTGCGAAACACTGAGAATAATGATGCTTAGAAATAGAATGATGGTTTTCATGATGTTGGTTTTTAGTCGATGCCGAAGGCATAGAATTTATGCATGATGTAAAAAGCGTACTCGTTTGGGCCAATTGGGTCTTTAGGAATCACCTCGTACACACCATCGGCAAGACGATTTATTTCTAATCTGATGTTGTTTTCGGTAACCTGTTCGGAGCTTGCACCACCCCAAGAGCCAGTGGTTTTCATGGATGGCATGTGGCGATCTTTGGCCGGGTCTCTTCGGCTGCGCTGCAACAGGTCGAATCGTACCAGTTTTACATAGTCAAGTGGGTCGAGTCCAGGGGCGATCTTCACCACAAAGCTGAATCCGCCATTGCTGCTCAAGCGAACATTGGAGCGGTCTCCTTTCATCATCCAAGAAGAACTGCTGCTTGCATAAAATGGCGCAGCCACAGTAGAGGTTTTTATCTCAGGTGTGCCTTTTTCCAGTTGAACGATCTGTCCACTTGCTCTATCAATTACGTAAGGCTGATTATTGAAGTAATTGCCATCCTGCCCAAATGCTTCTGCGTTGAAACCGTTGGGTCCTGTTGCTGGAGCAGACGAAGCGGCCGGAGTAGAAGGAACTCCCGCAAAACCTGATGCAGGCGTAGCACTGGCAGCCGGAGCAGCGCCCGGTTTGGTTATTACCTCACTTTGCCCGTTGGCGTACTTTACCTTGAAAACCTTGCTGCGCTCTACCACAAACACAGGTCCATCTAAGTTGTCCATGCGTCTGTATTTGAGTTCGGATGAGGAGATTTCGGTGAGTTTGGCCTCAATCTCATCTCCTGTAAAGAGGTAAATAACGTCTTGCGCAATGGATTGAGAGAGAAACAGGCCTGTGCAAAACAGAATGGCAATAAGTTGTTTCATTTTGTATGGTGATTTGAAGGTTTAGTCTTTCTGAAATGTATATCCCTGCAGTACAATAACAGATGTACTGGTGCTTACGGTAACAAGCTCTGTTGATGGATAAATTCCAGAGTTGGAGCTAATTCCCTGATTGCAAATAAGTTGTGCCGAACTTTGATTGTTGTACATCACACTGACAATACCTGTCTTCTCATCAACCGACCAATTGAATGGTAATAGATTGAAGCAAGGGTATCCAACAACGCATTCATCGTTCACGCTTAAAGTGCCCGAACCGTCACTTCTAAACAACAGAAACCCGAATTCATAACAATGGTTTGTCAGATTCCAGTAATCGCTGCGTACTAAATAATCTGAGATTGATTCCTTTTTAATACAACCTGATTGAATGATGACCAAAGCAAGCAGAAATGATTTAATGATGTTTTTCATGACGAATTTCTTTGATGGCGCAAGGTTTTAAGTTCTATTCATCGAAACAATGGCCCTTTCGGGTCATATTTCGGGTGGACTTGAATTCAAGACTTTTTGGTAGCTAGTCCGCTGAAGGTGAGAATATGACCCTATAGGGCTATTGCAAGTATTGGAACGGAGCCTGTTCTTTGCTTCAAAATGAACATGATGAGAAACATTACACATTTGGCCGCACTGGCAGTGTTGCTGGTAGCGCCCGTTTTCAGTGGTTGCGAGAAGGAAGACCTTCCGGATAATAACAACCCTGTGGATTCGAACTTTGCGGTGTATACCAACGATAGCGGTGTGCCCAACGAAGAGGCCAACGCGCTGCAAGCGGTTTACACCAATGAACTGACCGGTGATGTGGTTGACTTTTACGGAAATTTCGATGCGGAGGGTAGTCCGCTGCAGGTGCAGACCATTAGGGTAAAGCAGGCCGATTCGGATACTGTCATCAACTTCATCATCAACCCCATTACCAACAATTTCGATAAGGCCATTCTGGAAGTGAACGGGTCGAGGTTGAATACGATGGTCTCTTTCTTTTTTCCGCAAGGAGACACCAGCATGGTGATGAGCTATTACGATGTGAATTGGAGCACTGGTGAATCTGAACTGATCTACTCCAGTGAGTTACTCACCTCAAACGGAACCGTTGTGGAACGCCCTATATTCTATCAGGAAAGGTTGGCATCGCCACAGGATGGTGGGACATTTGTAACGCTACTGGCTGGTGTAGGAACGGGTGTTGTTGTAGCTGAAATAGTTTCCGGTGTCGGAGGGGGTTTTACTTTGGCAGGAACTGCTGCGGGTAGCGCAGCGCTGGGAGTGGCTGCGGCTGGAGCTGCGGTTATTGCAGGTGTACTCATCGTTGGCGGGGTATTGGTTGCAATTACCAGTAATGCCAACGCCTCAGAACCGCTTCCGGCAGGAACCCCAGGCCCACCTGGAACGCCTCAGAGTAATCCTACGCCAGACCCCGAGCCGCAGATACCCACGCCTGTAAATCCGTGTTTGACCAATGGGGTTAATGTAACCGTAGGTGTAGACCCAGGTAATTTATTGGTGGCTATTGCCACGGGCGGAACAGGAGGTCCGTACACGTTCTCGTGGTCAACAGGTGCAACTGCAACAGCAGGAACTTACACCACGCTTACACCGGGGCAGCCCGGTACCTACAGTGTAAGTGTGGTTGATGCCAACGGCTGTGCTGCCGCTGGTTCTGCAACCATTGGAGAAGGTGTTGGAGAATGCCAATTGTGTGCCGCTAATAGTGGACAATACAGTTGGAGCAACGGCTCTAGCAGCTCTTGCATTACTGTAAATGAACCAGGAACATATACGGTTACAGTAAGCGATACCCTGCTGCCAGATACCATCAATGAGCAATTTGAGGTGCTCGGTGTGATCGGGGATCTGGTGTGTCCGTAGTATGCAACCTTACGTAGCAATATTGACTGTTGCGCAGGTGGAAATGACAACAAATGAAAACGGGGCCAATTGGCCCCGTTTCCGTTTACGCTGCTGGGTTGATCACCCGATCACCTCCACACTGTAGAGGCCCTCAGCATCGGGGCTCATGTTGGTAACATTCAGGTTGGCATTGTAATACCGGATTCGCTAATGTTGGCCAAGCAGAGAAGCACTCATTCAAATGTTCTGATAACGACTTTACTGAAGTAGTTCTTAGTGGTTGGTCTAACAGTAAAAAATAGTATGTATACGTTATAACCAAATCCGGTTGACGCAAGTTACTTGCCTGCTTAACAATACCAATTCGGTACGTAAAAAACCATTGAGATCGATGCAAAAGCATTCGTTGAAACGACTCTTGGAGTTTCGGGTCGGTGAATGAATTCGCATTCTACAACTTGCATTTCACCATGAAGGAACTATCCGCCACAAACACGATCAATGCACTTCAAGATAAGTTGAGTGAGTGTAATGCCAAAAAGCAGAATGATTCTGTAAAGCTGCAGTTGCTTCTGGAATTGGTTGAATTGCTGAAGGATGAAAATTTCATAAAGGCTTGTGAATATGCTTATGAAGCCATTGAACTAGCGGAAAAACTTTCTGATGCTAAAGCCAATGCCAGAGCAAGAGAAGGTCTTGCCAATAGTCTCTGGAAGATGTCTGAATATCAGGAAGGTATCATCCAATTTCAAGCTGCTTTAGATCTGAAACTCGGTTTGTCAGACCATTATGGTGTGGCACAATGCTATTGTGGAATGGGCATCGTATCGGGTATTCTTGAACAGTACGATAAGGCACTCGACTATTTTGAGCGGGCCCTTTCTTCGGCTCAAGTCGCCAAACGGTTCCAGCTTTCAGCAGTCATTACGGGTAATATCGGTAACGTGTATTTTAAGCTTTCACGTTTCGAAGATTCCATGCAATGTTTTCAGCATGCACACGATTACTTTGTAGAGATCGGACACATTCGGGGAATTGCAGATATGCTTGATGGTATGGCGGGTATTTACGTTCATCGAGGCCAGTACGAAGAAGGGATTGAAATTCTGCGCAAATCCTTGGCATTACGCCAGCAGGATAGGCATAAACGAGGTATTGCAGTTGCCATGCTTAACATAGGAATAGCAAAAAAGGAAGCAGGAGAGTTGAAACAAGCAAAATTCGAACTCGAAACAGCGCTAAACTATATGCGATCCATTAATCTCAAAATATTTGAGCAGGAGCTTTTTCAGCAGCTTATGGATGTATGCCTAGAACTTGGAGAAACGGAGAGTTTTCGAACATATCTGCAGGATTATGAGCGTGCTCAGTATGAAGAACTTAAGCAGAAAGGGCAGCAGCGCAATAGTATATCCAAACTAGGTCAAACACCTGCTTTCTGACGAAAGGTAGCAGATTCGAATTTGGCAGCCGCTGCTGAGGTCAATGCTTTATGCCACCGAGCAACTCCTTTGCCTCGACCCGAAGCTTGATGTTGCCTCCGAGTAACTGCTTTGCCTCAACACGAAGCTTGATGTTGCCACCGAGCAACTGCTTTGCCTCGACCCGAAGCTTGATGTTGCCACCAAGCAACTGCTTTGCCTTAACCCGAAGCTTGATGTTGCCTCCGAGCAACTGCTTTGCCTTAACCCGAAGCTTGTTGTTGCCACCTAGCAAGTCCTTTGTGTCATTCCTTTTATTGGGAATGGCAAGGAACAACTGTTTTGCCCCAATCCTTTTATCAGGAATGCCACGCAGCTGGTATTCTATCTTTATTCCCTCGTTGAATGCTGGGGATCCATTAGGTCCATCGAATACCGATCAAACATATATCATCGGTCTGTTCCTCATTTCCTTTCCAATTGTTCCATGCCTGTTTAAAGGAATCTGCTTGTTGCTCCATAGGTAAACGCTCAATTTCCTCAAGGATCTTGCGTAACTGTTTCCGCATCAGTTTTCTGCTATTCGCCCCTCCGAACTGATCATAGACCCCATCTGTAAACAGGTAAAGCATATCTCCTTTCTGCAGCAGGTGCCTGTGGCCTATGAACCGAATAGGCGATTCCATACGGCCAATGGATGTGCGGTTTCCTTTGAGTTCAATAAGCTGGTTGTCCCTGTATATCCAGCAGGAATGGTAAGCGCCAGAAAAGCAAAGTTCACCTTTGGTCATATCAAAACGGCACAGTCCAATATCCAGACCATCTGTAAGATTCGTTCCGCTTTGGCTGAAATGTGCGCTTACCTCTGCATTGAGTTTATTCAATAATGTAGATGTATCTGCCATTGGGTTGTTCTCCAAAACGTGGAGCAGACCATCAATCCCGATTACGCTAAGCATGGCGGCAGGCACTCCATGTCCGGTGCAGTCTGCAACTGCAAAGTATATCAGGTCGTCCACTTTCTTTCCCCAGTAGAAATCGCCCGAAACCACATTCTTGGGTTCATATATCACAAAAGATTCTGGAAAATCCTCCCTGATGCTTGCTTCAGATGGTAGCATGGCGTGCTGTAGGGTTTGCGCATAACGCAGGCTGTCATTCAACTCATTGTGTGCCTCCTCAATGCGCTGCTTTTGTTCTGATATGAGTTTGTTGCTGCGTTTTTTACGTTGTAGGTCGCGCATGCCCAATACACCTGACAGCAAGAGCATGATAAAACCTATGCCGGCTGCGTAAAGTTTCCACTCCAGACTGTTGAGTTCGGCTTTGCTGAGATTCTTCTGCATTGCCAAACGCTCTTCCGACATTGCTTTCTGTGCCTCTAATCGGTACCTGAAATCAGCCGCCAATGCCTTCTTCAGGTTTTCTTCACTCAATACGCTATCTCTCATCAGCATATATTCTTTGAACATGACCAAGGCTGGTAGATGGTTGCCTTGTTGTTCCATTATCTGGGCATTGAGCAATGCACAGTCGCGTATCTTGCTAACATTGCCAAGCAACTTGGCGTTGTCATACGCTTTCATTGCAACCTCAGCTGCTTCGGCTTTCTTGTTCTGCTTCAATAGTATGCGGGCAATGCCCAAATTGTAAGAAACAGAGACTTCTTCGTCTCCCACTTCTGTCTGCAATTCCAAGGCTTTCATGTAATTGTTAAGAGCCCCGGTTTCATTCCCTTGCTTCTCCAATACCGATGCTTGGTTGATGAGACTAAGCGCCATGCCGCGCTTGTCGGTAAGTTCGTTCTGTATGGCATAGCTTTTATGGTATAATTGTAAAGCACGGTTCAGTTGCCCCATGACTTCATAAATATTTCCTTGATTATCGAGCGATCCTGCAATTCCTTTTCTATCGCCCGTCTGCTCGCGTATGTGCATACTGGCAGAAAAGTACGCTAAGGCCTTTTCGTATTCCTCCAATTCCCGGTACACTATTCCCAGATTGTTCAGCGTAACAGATTCGTTCTGTCTGCTACGACTGGCCCTATGAATGGCCAAACTACGTGTGTGAGCATCTATGGCGCCTTGGTAATCTGCCTGTTTTGAATAGATGCGCCCCATGGTGTTCAGGCAAGTGGCCACACCGGAAGAGTCTCCAAGTTCGGTACGTAGCGCAAGACTTTTCTTCAAAGTGTCCAATGCGGCTGAGTAAACACCCATGTCCTGCAACACGTAGGCAATATTGTTAAGTCCATACGCTTCCGACTGCATATCGTTGGCCAGCCTATCGATCTTTACGGCTTCGATGAACATGTTCATGGCAGAGTCGCGCTGCCCCACGTAACGCATTACAATGCCAATGTTGTTGTAGGTTCTACTAAGGGCGCTTGTATTTCCAGAACTTAACTGCAGCGCCAGCGATCTTCGGTAATAATAGATAGCGGAATCGTGTTTGCCCGTGAATTGGTCGTGCAGGACACCTATGTTGTTCAGTGTCATTATCACACCCGTGGTATCCTGTAGCTCTCTCTGTTTGGCCATGGCTTGGCGATACCGTACAAGCGCACCATTGTAATCTCCTTGGTCTGCAAATACGTTTCCCAAATTGGTAAGCGTTGCTGCCTGTGCTTTCTGGTTTCCGATCTTCCTATCAAGCGCCAAGGCCATCTGCAGATGCAGGGCGGCACTGTCCAACTTCCCCAATTGCCAATATGCCACACCCATGGTGCCTTTGATCCGTGCGTTCAGGGCATCATCATTCCGCGCCTCGCGCTCCACAAAATGCGTAAGCTCTCTTGAAATAATGAGGGCACTGTCTGGTCTTCGGTACATGTAATGGTCCCATATCAGGTCATCAAGTGCAGTGGCCCTCTGCGTGTAGGTCTGCTCAGAAGCATTCCACACACCGAGCAATGCATCAGAAATCTGAGACTGACCATAACAATAAGTGCCAACAGAAAACAGCAATGCGCTGGTAAGTATCGAGGGTAAAATGAAGTTCCAATTAAGAACCGATAGGGGGCTTTTTACGCCTTGATGCATGGCCTGGATGTATTTGTTGCGTTGCGTACGACAAGCCCATGTGTAAGTGATGACTCTAATTGGTTAATTATGAATCACATTATAACTAAAACGAGCTACAACAGCAATGCTGATTACGCGGATACTGTTATGGCAGGCAACTCCTTGGCGCCACCTGTCAGGAGGCGGGGCAAAGCAACTCCTTGGTGGCCAAAAGAGCCCACCGAGTTTTTGAAAACCCCGAAGGTCTGCTGAAGGAAAACCCTCGGAGGTCTTACAAAACGACTCCTTTTTACACTCCCTTTACAGAGAATGGCACGCGACCACTGTTTTACCCCTATTCGTTTGCCGCTATCGGTGTTTGATAGCTGATCCATCTAAGTGAATATGCTCTGTACTCCAGTTGTTGCCCCAATAAATGGTTATCAAGTCGCTTGATTTTTACTTGACAAGGTTATTTACTGTATGAACCGAAGGTGCATATTCGTTTAATAACTAAAACCAATAACCATGAGATTGATATTACTAAACCCTTTAAAGGCAGTTCTATTACTTGGCCTCGTTGCAATGGCAACCATTACTAATGCGCAGCAGGCACCAGGCGGTGGTCCCATTTATTGGGAGCCAGGCACATCTGGGTTCTATATTTCTGATAACGTGAACGACCGGGCCAGAACCAACTTTGCCATTCCATCTGGCAGCTTTACAGTAGAATTGACCTATAGGCTCTGTGATTCTGAATTGACAAACCCCGAGTGCATAATAGACGCTCTGGGTAGTACTGTAGGAGTAGGGTTTGAAGTTACCGCCACCAGCTCAGGGTTTCAAGTAAGAACCAAAGCCTCGGGGGGTGGTGTACAGACCACTAACGTGAGCTACGCATTTCAGAATACAGATTGGCGTTATTTTACCTACGCTTACAATGCAGCAGATTCCATGAACCAGATCTGGGTAGATGGTTTCCCTACAGATCCTTTTCAGGCTCCCATAACCCCCTATACGTCCATTACTTTCGGTGGATTTGACAGTAACGCCAATGCATCGTTCAATGGATTTTTAGAGGATATCATTATTTCAGATACGGTACTGTATGCAAATGAGCCTTTGCTTGCCAGTATCTATCCGGCCATGACCGAACATGCCGTGGCCAAATGGTCGTTTGAAGACGGACAGAATGCTATGGTTTTCGTAGATAGTGTGGCTGGGCATTTATTGCTCGGACAAGGAGGTGCACACGCCATTGCCATTCCAGAGGGAATTGCGCAGGACACCATTGTGGTTGTTGCGGGTAGTTCGGTAATGATAGAGGCCAACGGTGGCGCAATTTGCACTTGGACCCCTTCTACGGGTCTCAGTTCCGAAACAGGTATCAGTGTCATGGCATCTCCCGAAGTTGATACATGGTACACAGTGGAGATTTCTGATTCAAGCGAATGTGCACCGGTATTCTTCGATGAGGTTTTTATTCGAGTTGTAGCACCCGAACCCGGTGTGGTTCCTGAAAATGTAACGGGAGTGTATTATAGTGACGGTGATGGCGACAAGGCAGTTTATGTAGGAACTGTTATTCCGAATGAAAGTGACTTTACACTGGAAATGATATTCAATGCATGCGGTCAGGATCCTGGCAAACTATTCGATCAGCTAGGTTCAACGGCAGGTTATGGCATGCATCTGTACTTTCCTACCCCACTGGAACTTGAAGTGAGAATGAGTGCTCTTGGAGGCACAGCGCATGTCGAAAACATCACACTTACAGAGGATGTGACCGGAGCATGGCATCATTTGGCGCTTACACATCAAACAACAGACAGTATCAATACGGTGTATTTTGATGGCGTTGAGCTTGCCTCCTTCGTAAGCGGTTTTACCTCTCTTTCAACGTTTACGGCCTTAGGCAACAACGATCAGAACGACCTTTCATCCTATCATGGCCGTATGGATGATGTACGTATATCTGATATTGTACGGTACACTGGTTACTTCAATGTAGACACACTTACCATCGTGAACGATGCCAATACAGTAGCACTTTGGAATTTTGAAGATGGTCAGAATGCTACAACAATGGCAGATGTAACAGGAAATGGATTTGATCTGATCGGTGAAGGAGGAGCGCATGTAAATGCTGTACTTGGTTCGAGTGAGTACGCAGAGTTTTTCGGTACGCCTGTTCAGATTGAAGCCTATGGCGGAAGCATCTGTTCTTGGACACCAACAGATGGCCTGGATGATGCCACTGTTTTTAACCCAATGGCCAGCCCAACAGAGTCTGGCTACTACTACGTAACAGTTACTGATACCAATGCTTGCTACACTTATCAGGACTCCGTTTACATTGAAGTTGACCTTACAACAGTGGGAATTGACGGGAATTCAATCTCGGAAGTTGTAGTGTACCCGAACCCAGCCAATGGAAACCAAGGATTCAAGATCTACGGACTGGACAACTCGTTCAACTACAACGCACAGTTGCTGGACATAGCTGGCCATTTGATACAGACCCAAGCTTTAAAAGAGGGGCATTGGTTCAGCACTACAGGTGTAGCAACAGGAGTTTACCTGCTCTCATTGCAGCGGAAAGATAGAGGCGCATGGGTTACTGTTGACTCCATTCGTATTGTCATTCAAGACAAGTAACACAAGCGGCAGTTCAATTTCAATCTACTCTAGGGCTCAGACCCTAGGGTAGATGCACTTCACTGCAACTCGTCAAGCAGGTGGGTTTGAGAGCATTCTCTTAAGACCTCCGAGGTTTTCAAAACCTCGGAGGTCTTACAGAACAACTCCTCGGTAGCCCTGTCAATAAAGGAGTTGCTGCAAAAAACCTGTTCTGTTCCACCGCCAATTAGCAAGTCACCAATTTCCGTACGGCATAACCTAAAATGGTGCGGAGTTGGGTTGGATTTTACCTGAAATTATAATTCCAGCACACCGGAATCGCGGTAAAATTGTGGCATGGAACTACTAACGAGCCTGGTTAGTTCCTTTCAGGGGTAAAGGGGATGGTGACATGTTTTCATTAGGTTAATTTGATTGACGTTTTACGCCTACTGTCATCATCCCTGAAGCCTCCTGTCCGTTTCAAAGCAAAGAACCTAGGCGAAATATACCATCATTAAATA